>JAHCKI010000146.1 GCA_026125865.1 Rhodospirillales bacterium | reverse complement strand
GCGTGGCCTGCGAACCTCCGTTCTGTCGCGGCGGCTTATTCCCGGCAGGCCGCCGCCTGACTGACCCTGCCGAAAGGCGGGGTTCTTGGCCCGGCTGGAGCAATCCAGCCGGGCTAATTTTTTGTCCGGCCCGCCGGCGCTGCCGCCTCGGCCTCCAGCAGCGACAGCAAGCCTTCCAGCAATTGCACGGGATTCGGTGGACAACCGGGAATGTGCAGATCGACGGGAATGACCTCGGCCACCCCGCCGACGCAGGCGTAGCCGCCGGCGAACACCCCGCCGTCCCGCCCGCAATCGCCCACCGCGACCACCCATTTCGGATCGGGCGTGGCGGCATACGTGCGCTCCAGCGCCTCGCGCATGTTGACCGTCACCGGTCCGGTCACCAGCAACACATCGGCATGACGCGGCGAGGCGACGAAATGCAGACCGAAGCGTTCCAGGTCGTAGAAGGGGTTGGAGAGCGCGTGGATCTCCAGTTCGCACCCGTTGCAGGACCCGGCATCGACCTGGCGGATCGAGAGGCTGCGGCCCAGTTTCTCTCGCGTCGCCCGCGCCAGCGCCTGCCCCAGTTCCTCCCGCGCGGCATCGTCCGGGATGGGAGGCGTTTCGGCCAATGGCCGGTGCATCAGTCCTTCGATGAGAAACCTGCGCATCTCGCCAACCTCAGAGATCGTGCCCGGAATAGGAGCAGTTGAAGGATTTGTTGCAGAGCGGAAAGTCCGCGATGATGTTGCCCTCGATCGCGGCCTCCAGGAGCGGCCACTGGAACCATGAGGGATCGCGCATGTGGCAGCGGCGGATGGTGCCGTCGGCGGCGATGGAGAGCCAGACAAGGATGTCGCCGCGGAAGCCTTCGACAATACCGAGCCCTTCGCATTGTTCGCCGGCCGGAGAGAGGGGATCGAGGACCGGTCCGCGTGGAATCGTGTTCAGAAGTTGCGTGATCAGCGAACAGCTTTGCTCGACCTCGTGGATGCGGACCCAGACGCGGCCGTTCACGTCGCCGTCCTCTCGAACCGGCACGTCGAAGGACAGCGCGTTGTAGGGGGCATAGCGCAAATCGCGGCGGGCGTCGAAATTGCGGCCCGAGGCGCGGCCGACAAAACCGCCGGTCCCGAAGCGCCGAACGAGATCCGGCCCGACGCGGCCGGTATTGACCGTCCGGTCGAGGAGAGACGCCGTATTGTCGTAAAAACTGACCAGACGCGGAAAACGATCGCGGATATCGTCGATCAGGGCGCGGATTTGCGCCTCCCCTTCGCTGTCCAGGTCCGCCGTTACGCCGCCCGGCACGATCCGGTCGCGCATGAAGCGGTGGCCGAAAGCAGCCGCCGCCGCGCGCAGAACGTTTTCGCGCAGGATGCTCGTCTGCGCCAGCATCATGGCGAAGGCTGCGTCGTTGCAGATCGCACCGATATCGCCGAGGTGATTGGCGATCCGTTCCAGCTCCGCCATCAGCCCGCGCAACCAGAAAGCGCGTTCGGGCACTTCGGCCCCCAGGGCCGCCTCAGCCGCCTGGGCAAAGGCAAACGCATAGGCCACGGTGCTGTCGCCCGAGGTTCGCCCGGCAAGCAGGGCACCGCGTCCGATGTCGGCCCCTTGCATCAGCCGGTCGATCCCCTTGTGGACATAACCAAGCCGCTCCTCGAGCCGCACCACCGTCTCGCCCTGCGCGGTGAAGCGGAAATGGCCGGGCTCAATGATCCCCGCATGAACCGGACCCACCGGCACCTGGTGCAGGCTCTCGCCTTCGACTGGCAGAAAAACATAGGGTTCCTGTCGGGGATGGGGCGCGGCGGAGCCGAGCGGGTGTGCCATATCCCAGCGTCCGTGATCGAGCCAGGGCCGAGCGTCCATGGCACCTTCAGGAACCAGTCCGTACAGATCGGCCACCGCCCGCTCGAGCCTTTGCGCGGGAACATGATGAAGCGCCGCCGACGGAAAGGCGCCATTCATCGCCGTCAGCCGGGCGACCGCGACCTGACGGCTCGCGGCATCGTGAAGGGCCATGCAAACGGCATCGGTCTCACCCCAGAGGCTCAAGAGGGTTACCCGGCCCTTGCCGAGCGACTTGGCGATCGCAACCCAGTCTTGCCCGGTTACCGCCGTCACCGGAAACGGCGCGACGCGAAAATGACGCGATCGCGTCCAAGTCAGGTTTGGTATCTCGGTCAGGTCGGGCGACGCGATCATCTCGGCCTCATCCCAACAGCGCCGCCACGGTTTGGAACCAATCCACCATGGCCTGCGGCATGTGAAGGCCGATGAACAGGACCAGAGCCATGTGCAACCACAGGGGTGCCAGCGACCCGTACATCGGTGCGTTCTGTCCCGAAGGTTCGCCGAAAGCGAATCCGGTCAGGCGCATCAGAAGCGCGCCAAAGGCGAGAAGCAGCCCGAGAACGAGCACCAGCGTCAGGAGCGGCATCTGGCTGAAACTGGAGGTGACGACGAGAAACTCGCTCATGAACACCCCCGAGGGCGGCATGCCCGCGATCGACAGCACCGCCAAGACCAAGCCCCAACCGAGCGCCGGATGGCTCTGGGTCAACCCCCTGATCTCGGCAATCTTCTGGGACCCCTTGATCTGGGCGATGCTGCCGACCGCGAAGAAGATCGCCGATTTGGTTAGCGAGTGCATCACCATGTGCAGAAGACCGGCGAAGTTCGCCAGCGGTCCGCCCATGCCGAAGGCGAAGACGATGATCCCCATGTGCTCGATCGACGAATAGGCGAACAACCGCTTGATATCGCGCCGTCGGTAGAGCATCGCCGCGGCGAAAACCAATGAGATCAGCCCGAGCGCCACCATCAGCGGTCCTGGGGTTAGGGCACCGGGATTGGCCGCCATCAGCAGCTTGAAACGCAAGACCGCATAGAGCGCGACGTTCAAGAGAAGCCCCGACAGCACCGCCGAGATCGGCGTCGGACCTTCGGCATGAGCGTCCGGCAACCAGGCGTGGAAAGGCGCAAGCCCCACCTTGGTGCCGTAACCCACCAGCAAGAAAACGAAGGCGACGTTCAGCATCGCCGGATTGAAACTCGCCGCCCCTGTCATCAGGTTGGTCCAGATCATCGAAGGCTGGCCCTCACCGAGGACGGGCTGAGCGGCCATATAGACGAGGATCGTCCCGAACAGGGCGAGAGCGATTCCCACCGATCCCAGAATGAAGTATTTCCAAGCCGCCTCCAGCGCCTCGTGGGTGCGGTAGAGCCCAACCATGACCACCGTGGTCAACGTCGCCAGTTCGATGGCGACCCACATCAGGCCGATGTTGTTCGAGACGAGTGCCAGATTCATGCCGAACATCATGAGCTGGTACATCGCGTGGTAGAATCGAAGATTTACCGGCGTCACGCGCCCGATTTCGAGTTCGTGACCGATGTAACTGGCCGAGAAAAAGGCAGCGGTGAAACCGACAAAGGTGTTGAGAACGATGAAAACGATGTTGAGATCGTCGATGTGCAGGAAAGCGCCCGGCTCCGGCCTTTCGAGAACGAACAGGGACGCCGCCGCGGCGAATGTCAGGAAACTCGCCGCAACATTGCCCCAGGCGCTCGCCCGGTAACCGGGCATCAGCGCCAGCATGGCCGCAGCGGCGGCGGGCAGCACTAGAACGGCAGTCAGCGCGTCGGACGCGGTCATTGCCGCTCTCCACGGTATTGGTCGAGCACTTCCACGTCCACCGTGTCGAACCGCTCACGAATACGGAAAAGGAAAACGCCGATGACGATCATCGCGATCAGCACCGAAAAGGCGACACTGATCTCAACGACGAACGGCATGCCCTGAGCGCCAGTCGCAGCGAGGATCAACCCGTTTTCCAGCGACATGAATCCCACCACTTGGCTGACGGCGTTGCGCCGCGTGACCATCATCAGCATGCCGAGCAGGATCACCGACAACGAGAAGGCCAAGTCCTCGCGTGCAATGGCGCTTTCCGCCGCCTCGGTCAATTGCAGCATCAAAAGAACCGACAGGGCTACAAGCCCCATGCCCACCAGCATTGTCGGCACCACGCCGACGACCGTTTCCACCTCGCGTTGAATGCCCAGCCGCTGAACCATCCGGTGCAACGCCCACGGCACGATCATCGCCTTGAAAATCAACGCTATGGCCGCCGAGACGTAGAGGTGATGTGCGCCCTGTATCCAGGCCTGCCAAGCCACGGCGAATGCCAGGAGCAGTGCCTGAAGCGCGAAGACGTTCAGAAGCGCGTAGATCCTGTCCTGATAGATCAACATGAAACTGACCAGGACGAGGCTGCTGGCCAACAGATGGGCGATGTCGAAAGCATAATCGTGCATCTCAAAGGCTCCGCGACACGAACAGCAGGAGCGTGCCGAGCAGGCCGAGCATAAGCGCCGCGCCGAGGAATTCGGGCACGCGGAAGACGCGCATCTTCGCGATGGAGGTTTCGAAGACGGCCAGCATGGTGCCGCCCAGCGCCAGCTTGACGAGGAACGACGCGAGGCCGACCACGAGGTCCGCAAACCCGGCGCCTGGAGCGGCGATGCCCCAGGGCACGAAAATGCAGCCGATCAGTGCGACGTAGAGCAGAAGCTTGAGCGACGATGCCAACTCGATCATCGCGAGGTGCCGGCCCGAATATTCCAGTACCATCGCCTCGTGCACCATCGTCAGTTCGAGATGGGTCGCCGGGTTGTCCACCGGAATCCGCGCGTTCTCGGCGATGGCGACGATCACCAGCGCCACCAGCGCCATGCCTGCAGACACTCGGATGCCGATCTCGCCCGAGGTCATGAAGCCGACGACGTTCGACAATTGTGTCGAACCGGCGATCAATGCGACTGAGAACACCGTCAGGAGCATGGCCGGCTCGGCAATCGCCCCGATCATCATCTCGCGCGACGATCCGATGTCGCCGAAGCTGGTGCCCACATCCATGCCGGCGAGCGCCAGGAAGAACCGTGCGCTTCCCAGGAGTGCCACGATGGCGATCAGATCCGCGGTCCAGCTGAAAACAAGCCCGACGGCAAAGGTGGGGACCAACGCGGCGGCGACCCAGGTCGCGGCGAAGATCAAGTAAGGCGAGACGCGAAACAGCCACGAGGCGTTCTCGGCCAACACGACTTCCTTGCGCATCAGCCGTGCCAAGTCGCGGTAGGGCTGCAGGATCGGGGCGCCCTGGCGGCGCGTCAGCCTCGCCTTGACCTTTCGCACCAGACCGGTCAGCCCGGGAGCGAGCACCAGAACGACTAGCATCTGCACACCCTGCAGGACCAGGTTCTGAATCAGTTCCATATCGCCAATCCCAACAGAAGCAGGATCAACGACGCGAAGACCAGGCTCAGATACTGCCGGATGGTCAGGAATTGCAGCGCGTTGAGCCGCGTTGTGATGGACTCCATGCCGGTGGTCAGCGACATATAGAGACGGCTCCAGGCGAGATCCTCGATCCGCGCGGTGTGGCGCGCGGGTGATGTATCACCCGGCTTCGGCATGGTGACGGTTTCGCGAGCCGCCAGCACCGGCGCCATGACCCGCCGAATCGGTTGGGCGAAGCTGCCGCCGCCATATTGCGTGATCGGGTCGGCATTTGGGAAACCACAATCCCAGGCCGGGCTCCGGCGCAGTTTTCCCGAGGCGAACCGATGCAAGAGCCAAGCCGCCAAGCCTCCGATCATGGCGATGAACACCATCACGAGGGCACCCGAATAGCTGCTCTTCACGTCCACCAGCGGGACGAGGGTAAACCAAGCGTTGCCGCCTTGCGGTTTGATACTCTTACCGATCACCAAATCGACCGCCGGCGCCACCAGATCGATGAGGAAACCGGGCAGAATGCCCACGAGAACGCACATGGTCGCCAGTCCCGCCATGGCGCCGAGCGACCAGCGGTCGGTCTCGCGGGCGGTCGCCGCCTCGCTTCTGCGCGGCCGACCGAGAAAGGCGACGCCATAGAATCGCACGAAGCAGGCCGCGGCGAGCGCCGCCGCCAACGCCAGAAGGCCGCCTGCCGCCGGCACCAGGAACTGTAGGCCGGGTTGGGAAACCCGCGGGCTTTGCAGGACCGCCTGGAACAGCAGCCACTCGGACACGAAGCCGTTGAGCGGCGGCAGCGCCGAGATCGCCGTGACACCCACCAGCGCCAGAAAAGCTGTTGCGGGCATCCGGTGGATCAACCCACCCAGCGCGTCGAGATCGCGCCGTCCGGTCGCGCCCAGTACGGCGCCGGTAACCATGAACAAGAGGCTCTTGAACATCATGTGGTTCAACGCGTGGATGATCGCCGCCGTCATGGCCAGCGCCGCAAGCCCCGCCATGCCGTTTGCCTTGAACGCCAACGCCAGGCCCAGGGCCGCGAAGATCACCCCGATGT
>JAHCKI010000145.1 GCA_026125865.1 Rhodospirillales bacterium | reverse complement strand
ACGGGTCTTCCAGCAACGGCTTGAGCATCTTGATGGCTGTATCGAACGGGATTTGGACGGGTGCGTCCTCTGCCTCGTCGAGCGCCAGTGTTCCACCGCCGTTTGGCGCGGTGTGGGCAAGCGGGATGTAGCACGCGTGGCCGGGTTCGATGGCGAGAGAGACGCCGACCAACTCCGCTCGCAACGCGTCTAGTGAGGTGGTTTCGGTATCCACCGCGACAGCCCCGGCCGACATCGCAGTCTCGATCCAGGTCCGAAGGGAGTCCACATCTTGCACCAGTTCGTAAGTTGGAGTTCGAGCTTGGGTTGCCGGCGCTGCGGATTTCGGGTCGCCATCGGCTTTCAGGACATCAAGACGGGCGATGAGGTTTCTAAAGCCCTGAGCCTCCAAAAATCTTCGAAGCGTTTGCGGATCGGGATCCGAACAAACAAATGCGTCTAGCGGTTTCGGCACATCGACATCGCCACGCAGGCGAACCAATTCTCGCGACATGCGGATGTCTTCGACGTGATCGAGAAGAGCTTGACGCCGTTTCGGTTGCTTTATCTCGTCGATGCGCGAAAGCAGCGTATCGAGGTCTCCATACTCGTGAAGGAGTTGCGCGGCCGTCTTTGGGCCTACTCCGGGAACACCGGGAACATTGTCCGTAGCGTCACCCGTAAGCGCCTGCAATTCGACCATCTTTTCGGGGACAACACCGAACTTGGCCTCCACCTCCTTCGGTCCAATTCGCACATTCTTCATGGCGTCAAACATGTTCACGCCATTTCCAAGAAGCTGCATTAGGTCCTTATCGGACGAAACAATGGTGACCTCAGCGCCGACTTCGCGCCCGAGCCTGGCGTAAGTGGCGATCAGATCGTCGGCTTCGTAATCGCCGCTTTCTACGCAAGCGACGTTGAGCGCGTGAGTTGCTTCGCGCACCAACTGGAATTGTGGAATCAGATCGTCCGGTGGTGGCGGCCGATTCGCCTTGTAGTCGGCGTAGATTTCGTTGCGAAACGTACGCCGCGACGTATCGAAAATGACGGCGATATGGTCCGCGTCCATGTTCTCGATCAGCTTGATCAACATGTTGACGAACCCGAAGACGGCCCCGACTGGGGTGCCATCCGCTCGCGTCAACGCCGGCAGCGCGTGATAAGCTCGGAAGATGAAGCTGGAACCGTCGACAAGGAAGACGTGTTTGGCGGGAGCCGACACGGTCATTGGTCGGAGTCAGTGGGCAGGTGCCGTGTCGGCGCCTTCAGCCAGCACAAATCGGCGAGAGCAATAGGGACACACGGCCTCGCCCTCCTTGCCTATACGGAGGTACACATTTGGGTGACCAAGGGGGCCGCCGCCCCCGTCGCAGCAAACGACGCGGCTCTCGGCGACGATGGGTTTTTCCGGCTCCATGGCGAGCGTCCGTCCTTAAGATCTGAATTGCAGGCGAAGTCGTTGACGTAACGAACACGCGGATGATAGCGATTGCCGCGAAATGATCAATTGCCACTTCTTGACGGCGGGTTTCAACCTGTGAGCGGCGACGCACCAGCCTCGGAAAGGTCCAAGGCGGCAATCGAAACGGCTGATCTCAGCAAGGTCTACGCCAAGCGCAAAGGCTCGGCTGAAGTGCGTGCGTTGCGGGGCGTAAGCCTGACCATCCCAAGGGGATCGTTTTTCGGCTTGCTTGGCCCCAACGGCGCCGGCAAATCCACGTTCATCAACATCCTAGCCGGCCTGGTTGTCCGTACGTCGGGCGAAGCGCGGATATGGGGATATGACATTGACCGCGACATGCGCGCGGCACGCCGCGCCATCGGTATTGTGCCCCAGGAATTGAACATCGATCCGTTTTTTACACCGCGGGAGCTATTGGAGGTTCAGGCTGGGCTGTATGGAGTGCCGGCCAGCGAACGGCGCACACAGGAAATCTTGGAGATTGTGGGGTTGACCCGCCAGGCCGAGGCGTATGCGCGGACCCTCTCAGGGGGAATGCGACGGCGTCTTCTTGTTGCCAAGGCAATGGTGCATTCGCCTCGGGTTTTGGTGCTTGATGAGCCGACCGCCGGTGTCGACGTGGACCTTCGCCGCCAACTCTGGGTGGCGGTGCGGCGCCTGCAGGAACAGGGAACAACCATCCTGCTCACCACCCATTACCTGGAGGAGGCTGAGGCACTGTGCGATCGAATTGCCATCATCAATCATGGCCGCCTGATCGCCTGCGAAACAACCGAAGCCTTGTTGAGCCGTCTCGATTCGAAGGAAATGACGGTAACCTTGACCGCAGCAATCGATCACATCCCCCAATCCCTCACCGCATTTAACGCAGAAATGCCGAGCCCCGGCCGTCTGGTGTTCTGTTACCCGCCGAGCAAGACTCAAGGCGGTGAGGTGCTGGCGGCCATCCAGGATGCGGGTCTAGCCGTCGCCGACATTCAAACGCGTGAGGCCGATTTGGAGGATGTGTTCCTTCGTCTGACTAGCCAACCGGATGAGGAGTTCGAAGGCGACAACTCGCGGTGCGAGCCGGCTACTTGAGGCGTCGTTTTCCGTTCTTCTTCTTTATTTGCGGTTTCATTTCTGCAACTGCGTGCGCGCCGGTAGTGGTGCCATCCGGTCCGCCTCGAATGGCGCCCCAATTGCTTGAGAACGCGGTGCGCATGGAGGACGGCGCGGAACTGCCGATGCGTTCCTGGTTGCCCAATCCGGTCTCACCACGAGCGGTCATTCTGGCCTTGCATGGTTTCAACGATTACAGCAATTTTTTCGATGCCACCGGCGTCTACCTGGCCAAGCATGGCATAGCTTCCTACGCCTATGACCAAAGGGGCTTCGGGCGCGCCCCAAACCGCGGTTACTGGCCTGGCAACATCAGTCTGGAACGGGATGTTAAGACGGCCATTCGCGTTCTTCGGGGCCGACATCCGGGAACGCCACTCTATCTCCTTGGTGTCAGCATGGGCGGTGCGGTGGCGATGCTGACGGTAGCCGAGCCGACACCGGCAATGGTGGATGGTGTGATCCTCGCGGCGCCCGCGGTATGGGGGCGCGGAACGATGTGGTGGGGGCAAACGGCGTTGCTTTGGCTTGCTGCTCACACCGCGCCCGGCGTGACGCTCACCGGCCGAGGCCTCGGCATCAAGGCGTCGGACAATATCGAGATGCTGCGGGCGCTCGGTCGTGATCCCCTTGTCATCAAGGAAACCCGCATCGACGCCATCCATGGTTTGGTCGGTTTGATGGACGAAGCCTCGGAAGCGGCGGGCCGGATCGATTTCCCGACGCTCACTCTTTACGGGGAACGGGACGAACTGATCCCCGAGGACGCGATGCAGAAGATGCTGGCGCATATGTCGCCTGATCGAGGTGGCACACGACACATCATCACCTATGACAACGGTTACCACATGCTGCTCCGCGGCCTGGATGCGGATGTGGTGAGATCGGACATCGTCGCCTGGATCGTCGATCCGACGGCGCCCATACCTTCTTGGTCCGGTCAAGGAAAGGCTATCCGCATTGGGGTAGGAAGCCATGCGGGAGAATGAGGAAATTGAAATAGCCCGGAGGCTCGTCTCAGAGTCCGGCGCGGTTGAGAAGTTGTTTGGCGGTTTTTCGCGCCTGCCGGATCGCGCGGTCACGGCCGGTGACGTGGGTGACGGTGGTTGCCCCCTCGACCAGTAGCATGATCTGGTCGGCCAGCATCGTCGCGTCCTTGGAGCCGGAGGCGCCGGCCAAGTCAGCGATATAATCGCGAAGGGCGGTTTTGTGCGTTGCTGCGACGGCGTGTACCGGGTCGTCCAGATCGCTGAACTCTGAACAGGCCTTTACGAACAGATCTCCCTGAAAACGGCCCGACGCAACCTCATCTTCGAGGACGTCAAATATCACCAGCAACCGTTTCTTCGGTGATGTTTTCCGTTTTTCGACGGCGTCCCGCAAGCGCTCTCGGACGAATGAACCGTGTTGTTCAAGGGCGGCGACGATAAGGTCGTTCTTGGACCGAAAGTGCTTGTAAAGGGTCATCTTGGCGACCCCGGACTCGGCAAGGATGCGATCGATCCCGGTGGCGTGAAAGCCATGGCGATCGAATAGATCGAGTGCGGTCGCGACAAGCACATCCCTCCGCGGGGTCGTCATCAGCGACCCGTCGCGGAAGGCTGTTGTCGTCGCAGCGTCACGGTCCAATTCGGAGAATTAGGCCGCCGCCAATGGCGCCGCTTCGATGACCTCGACGATATCGGTCATGATCATGTTGAGATCAAAGTCCTTGGGTGTATAGACTCTGGTAACGCCGGTCTTGACTAGGGTATCGGCGTCATCGGGCGGTATGATGCCGCCGACGACTACCGGCACGTCACCAAGACCCTCTGTACGCAGTCTCTCCATGATTTCGGTGACCAGAGGTACATGCGACCCCGAAAGGATGGACAGACCGATAACATGGACGCCCTCGTCCAGAGCGGCACTGACAATCTGCTCCGGCGTCAGCCGGATACCCTCGTAGACCACCTCCATGCCGCTGTCTCGTGCTCTGAGTGCAATCTGTTCGGCGCCGTTGGAGTGACCGTCGAGCCCCGGTTTCCCGACCAGCATTTTAATGCGCCGTCCGAGTTTGTCGGTAAGAACCTTGACGCGAGCCCGAACTGTTTGCAGCGCTTTGGCATCGCTTGTGATTGCCGCTTGTGCGACACCGGTCGGTGCCCGGTACTCACCGAAGATTTCACGGAGGCAGCCAGCCCATTCACCGGTCGTGACGCCGGCATGGGCGCAAGCGATGGAAGATACCATGATGTTCTGGCCTTCTTTCGCTGCCGTTGCGAGGTCCTTGAGCGCCGCTGCCACTTTCGTTGCGTCGCGGTTTTCGCGCCAAGCATTGAGAATGGCGATCTGCTCCGCCTCCGCCTTGGGATCGACGACCATGATGCTGCCTTCACCGCTGCTCAACGGTGACGCTTCAGCTTCCACGAACTTGTTAACGCCGATCACCACCTGTTCTCCGCTTTCGATGGCGGCGAGGCGCAGGGCATTGGATTCGACCAATCTTTGTTTCATGTAGCTGGATTCTACCGCAGCAACCGCGCCGCCGAGTTCGTCGATACGCGCTAATTCTTCGCGCGCTTGATATTTCAGTTCTTCGACCTTTTCGGCGATGGCGTCGGAGCCGTCGAAGATATCGCCGTATTCCAGCAAATCAGTTTCGTAAGCGATAATCTGCTGCAAGCGCAGTGACCATTGCTGATCCCAGGGTCGCGGCAAACCAAGCGCCTCGTTCCAAGCCGGCAATTGGACGGCACGAGCGCGCGCATTTTTCGACAGCACGACCGCCAGCATTTCCAACAGGATTCGGTACACGTTGTTTTCGGGTTGTTGCTCGGTCAAACCCAGTGAGTTGACCTGGACGCCATAGCGGAAACGGCGGAAGCGCTCATCTTCGACGCCGTAGCGTTGTGCAACGATTTCGTCCCAAAGTTCAGTGAATGCCCGCATCTTGCAAAGCTCGGTGATGAACCTGATCCCAGCATTGACGAAGAAACTGATGCGACCGACGACCTCGGGGATGTCTTCCGGCGGCACTTGGCCGGAAGCGCGCACGGCGTCCAGCACGGCTATTCCGTTCGCTAACGCGTACGCCAGTTCCTGCACCGGCGTGGCACCGGCTTCTTGCAAATGGTACGAGCAAACGTTCATCGGGTTCCATTTCGGCACCTCGCGATACGTGAACGCGATGGTGTCGGCGGTCAGGCGCATGGAAGGCGCAGGCGGAAATACGTATGTGCCGCGCGAGAGGTACTCCTTGATGATATCGTTCTGCGTGGTGCCGGAAAGGACCTTGCGGTCAACCCCTTGGCGTTCGGCAGCCGCGATATAAAGAGACAGCAACCATGCTGCCGGAGCGTTGATCGTCATCGAGGTATTCATGCGGTCGAGCGGGATGCCGTCGAGCAGCGTCATCATGTCGCCGAGATTGCAAACCGGCACTCCCACCTTGCCGACTTCGCCGCGGGCAAGAACGTGATCAGAGTCGTAGCCGGTCTGTGTGGGCAAATCGAAAGCGATCGACAATCCGGTTTGGCCGCGGGCGAGGTTCTTTCGATACAGCGCGTTCGACTCTTTTGCCGAGGCGTATCCGGAGTACGTGCGAATGAGCCACGGTTTGTCTCGCTTGACCGCGGATCCTTGTGTTGCAGATGCTAAATCGGCGGCCATTTTCTTCCTCCCGTTCAGTTTGCTGCATCGCCAGAACAGCGACTAAAAAACCCCAAAAATCCCAGCGTCCTGCCGGAATGATCCAGGAAACCTAGCAAATTGTGCGTTGCGAAGAAAGTCGCATACGGCTACAACAGTTTATTGGTTGTCAACGTCGTACCCAACCCATT
>JAHCKI010000144.1 GCA_026125865.1 Rhodospirillales bacterium | reverse complement strand
ATCGTTGATTGGGTGCGCTCCAACGAAATCGACGAAATCGTCGTCGCGCCCGACGATCGACGGGGTCGACTGCCATTGCCCTCACTCATCGATTGCCGGCTCAGTGGCACACCCATCATCGATCATCAGCGGTTTTGGGAGCGGGAGACGAGACGCGTCGATCTCGCCGCCCTCAAGCCTGATTGGTTCGTGTACTCGGAAGGGTTCGCCAGCGGCGGTTTGCAGCGTTGGGCCAAGCGGGTGTTCGATATTGCCGTGAGCGCATCCATGCTGCTTCTGTTGAGCCCCGTTCTGGCCTTGACCGCGCTCGCCATTTTCCTTGAGGACGGTGGTCCGGCGATCTATCGGCAGGAGCGCGTCGGCTTCCGTGGACGCCGCTTCACGCTCATGAAGCTGCGCAGCATGCGCGTGGACGCGGAAGCGGACGGCCCGAAGTGGGCCGATCAGAACGACTGCCGCGTTACCTTGGTCGGCGCATTCATTCGAAAAACGCGTATCGACGAATTGCCGCAGCTCATCAACGTTTTGAAGGGCGACATGAGCTTGGTGGGACCGCGTCCCGAACGCCCGTTTTTCGTCGATTCACTGAAGCAGCTCATCCCGTATTACGAGCTCAGGCATTGCGTGAAGCCCGGCGTCACCGGTTGGGCGCAGCTAAACTATCCGTACGGTGCGTCGATCGAGGATGCCTGGCAGAAGCTCGAATACGATCTGTATTACATCCGCAGCAACAACGTCTTTTGGGATTTCCTGATTCTGCTGCAAACGGGCCGCGTCGTCATTTGGCCGAAGGGTGTTCGGTAGGAAGGACTGCCGGGGCGTCGAAATCTGCCCAAAGAGAGCTATGCTGTTTCCTGGGCGGCGCCCGTGTCGATCGGTTTGTTGTTGTCGCGGACGAAGGCGAGGAAGTCGTCGATGTTGAGCGGCTTTGAAAAGTGCCAGCCCTGAGCGTATTTGACGCCGCGCTGACGCAGATATTGGGCCTGCTCCGTTGTTTCCACGCCTTCGGCGATGGTCTTCAGGCCCAGAGATGTAGCCATCCCGATGATAATATCGGTGAGGCGAACGGTGGGCGATTGGGTGCCGATCACCGATACGAACGCCTTGTCCACCTTGAGGTAATTCAATTTGAATTTGTCGATGTAGGCGAGGCTGGAGTATCCGGTACCGAAATCGTCGATCGCGACTTCCGTTCCCAAGTCCCCAAGGGCCTTGACCACCTCACGGCAGGCGGGATCGTCGATCAGGCTGCGCTCCGTCAGTTCGAACAGGATTTGTGACGGTTGAATACCGTACCGTCCCAAGGTTGTCCGCGCATCCTCGACGATGCCGTGGTCGCTCATATGCGCCGGCGCCAGATTGATGGCGATATGAAGTCCGGGATTGGCCTTGAGGAGCGGGCCCAGGTCCTCTCCCACGCGCTGCATCAACCATCGCGTCATGGGAATGATGATCCCACTATCCTCGGCCATCGAAATGAACAAGTCGGGTGGAATCAGGTCCCGTTCCGGATGACGCCATCGGATGAGCGCCTCGGCCCCGGCACAGTGACCGCGCTGCAGATCGATGACCGGCTGGTACCAGATTTCGAATTCTTTGTTGTTCAGCGCCTCCCGCAGCTCGCTCGCCAGTGAAAATCGACCGCGAGCGTAGTGGGCGCCGCCGACAGCAAGAACACCCCCGGCAAGGGCGCCGAGCAAACCGGTAACCAGGGCGTTTTCCCGCCAGCGCGCCAAGGCCCACCGTCGTGACGCCTTGGCCGTAACCGTCGCGTCGTAAAGGCCCACATCCCGCGTTTCGACCAAGTCGTCGGCGGCAGGGTCGGCCGGCGATCCCAGTTCGGCAAAGGGAATGCCCTGCATGGCGACGGTGATATTGCCGTCACTACCGATGATGTCCGCCTCCATGAGACCAAACAGCACTTCCGGTGCCAACGCCAACGCCAGTCGGTGACCGTCTTTGAGTGCATACTCAGCCGTGAAGGATTGTCCTGGCGCATAGAGATTGCGCCGTGGCGGCGTAAACCAAACAAGCGCCCCACGGGAGACGATGAAATTGTCGGCATCGCTTCTGACCGGTGGATCGGTCATGCCGAACGTTGTGCAGGCAAGATAGTTGCCCGGCGTGATGAGCCCCATTCCTTGGATTGTCGGGTGGGCTATCGTCTTGTTACGGAACTCACGGATCAGTTCGGGCGTGCAACCGTTTCTGGCGTCGAAAGCGACGTCGGCGAGCGCGGCCTCGGCGACCAATAACACCTGCGCGACCTGACGGGCAACGGTGCCGGCCACATCCCGCACCCGTGACCGCGATTGCTTCAATGTGTCGACGTAGTTGTACGCAAGCCCGCCCAAAACGGGCAGGGTGACGAGAGCCAATCCAACAGCGACAACGACCAGGATCTTTCGCGTTCGCCTTGTCATGGTTTGGGCAGTCTATCCGCCCTTCCGATCGTCGACGTCACAAATGGCGGCTTCCGACGATGTCTGCGGTACGGAGCCTCAATCTTCGTGTCGTGCGTCGTTCCGCGTTCGGCCATACTTCAAGACCTTGACCTTTTCCAAGGTGACGAGACCGCCGGACATCAAGGGTTCGATGGTGTCCATGAACGCCGCGACTTTGTCCCCGCTGTCGACGATTTCAACGACGATGGGCAGGTCTTCGGAAAGGCGCAGGATCTTGGCCGTATGCAAACGGCTTGCATGACCGAAGCCCATCGGTCCGCGAAGAACGGTAGCGCCGGCCAGATGCTGCTCCCGCGCCATGGTCACGATAACCTCGTAGAGCGGCCGGCCGGACACCTTGTCGTCTTCGCCCATGAAGAACTTGAGGGAGACACCGTCTCTTGGTATCTGCATGTGGAACAGTCCTCAGTCAACGATTGATCATGACGCCGGCCATGTGGCCGAGCCAGACGCCAAGCAGGCAAAGTCCCACCGATAACACGATGTTGGCGCCGGCCAGTAACCACTCGCCATCTTGAACCAGGTTCAGGGTTTGCAGACTCCAGGATGAGAATGTCGTGAAGCCGCCGAAAACGCCGACCATCAGGAACTGCCGATACGCCGAACCCATCAGGATGCGCCCGTCCGGTCCAGTCAGTTCGGCGAGGAGTCCGATAAGCAGTGAGCCTGTCACGTTGACGAACATCGTGCCCCACGGAAACGTCTCGCCGATCGAGCGTGCGATGATGCCGGAGCACCAATACCGCAATACACCGCCAATGGCCGCTCCACCCGCGATCCACAGTGGCAAGATAAGCTCGATGCGCATCATGATTTCTTATTGCGCTTCCATGCCAATACGGCAAGTCCGGGGTTAGTCGCCGGCAAAAGAGATGACGCGTGGATCAAGGGCGTGGCCACCCGCGGTGCAACGAGGGTATAGTTTTTCTGCGAAAGGGGACGATGTTCGCCTCGATAAGCGCAGCAACGTTCAACAGCATCTTCAAGTGAGGAGAGTTGGGATGATCGATGTATCAACGGAAACCGGCGGTCGCGTGCTCCTGATCAAGGCCGCCGATACCGTCACCAAGGACGAGCAAGAAGTGCTGTTGCAGAAGCTCCTGGACCTGATGGAAGAAACTCCCGGAAGCATTCATGCGCTCGTCGACTATTCGGATGTCAAGGACGTAGAAAAGGGTGTCGTCACATCCGGTCTCTGGTTCGAAATGCGATACCAGCCGCGCGTAAGCCGGGTGGCGATCGTCGGCGATGATCGCTGGGAAAACGAGCGCATTCGCACCGATGACATCTTCAAGATGGCCGAAGTCCGCCGCTTCGAACCATCCGATCGCGACATCGGACTCGAGTGGGTGCGCGGATGACTTGGGTGGTTTTCCCTTCCCCAAAAATGGAACGCGCCGTGCCTTAGTTGGGGTCTTGAATCCCAAATGGGGTGTGCCCGAGCCCCGTGTTCGCCACATGAACAAGGTGCTTGACGTTCATGGCGCGAACATGATAAGCATCGAGAAATACTGAGAAAAATTCGCTCGTGCTGACGCAAGCGAAAGCGCGAGTGCTGGCGGAGGCGAGGATGTCGGCAAAAGTGTCGGCGAAGGGGTAAGGGCCGACACGGGCGAATATCGGGGCCGGGGGCAAGAGGACGGTCGATGGCGACGAGCGGGGACAGGCCGCGCGACACGGCGATCATGCTGGGTGTTTTGAGCGCCGTTGAGAGGGATAGCGGCATTACCCAGCGGTCGCTGTCCAGTGAACTCGGCATCGCGCTCGGACTCGCCAACGGGTACCTGAAGCGGTGCGTGCGCAAGGGATTGATCAAAGTCACCCAAGCACCGCTCAATCGATACGCCTACTACCTCACCCCCAAGGGATTTGCCGAAAAGAGCCTCCTGACCAGGGAATATCTCACCGTTTCCTTCACCTTCTTTCGTGATGCGCGGCGTGCTTGCACCGAATTGTTCGCCGAGTGTCATCGGCGCGGCCAAACGAGGCTGGCGTTGGCGGGAGCCGGAGAACTAGCGGAGGTGGCCGTGCTCAGCGCGACCGAAGCCGGCGTCAAAGTCGTCTGCGTCATCGATCCCCGCGGCAAATCCCCGAAATGCGCGGGGCGGCCGGTCGTTGCTTCTTTCATGAAGGCGTTTGGTTATGGGACCGCCGGACAATCCCTCGACGCGATCGTCGTCACGGATACGACCGAACCGCAGGCAACTTACGACAATATGATCCGATCCGTGAGTGACGCCGGATATCCCGAAACCATTGTCGTCGCACCGTCGTTGTTGCGCATCTCGCGGTGTGACATGACGCGACCCCAAGAAAAGGAATAAAAAAATGAATAGTTGGTATGTCGCCTACACGCAGCCGCACGCGGAATCGAAAGCGTTGCACCACCTGGAGCGTCAGGGCTACGCAGCGTATTTACCGCTATACCGCAAGCGGCGGCGGCATGCACGTCGCACCGAGCAGGTCGTCCGCCTCCTGTTTCCGCGCTACCTGTTCGTCGGCTTCGATATCACCGTCGATCGGTGGCGGCCGATCATGTCGACCATTGGGGTGTGTGGTTTGGTGAAAAACGGCGACGACCCCATTCCGGTGCAAGACGGTATCGTCGAAGCAATCCGCAACAACGAGACCAAGGGCAATTTTGACAATCTATCTCCCACCAAAGGGTTGCGTGCCGGTGATGCGGTTCGCATCGTCGAAGGTCCCTTCGCCGACCTGATTGGCCAGTTCAGAGGTTTGGCCGACGCCGAGCGCGTGATCGTGCTGCTCGATTTGATGGGACGGCAGGTATCCACAAGAGTGTCGGCGGAGGTCATTGTCGCCGCCTGAACGATCCTTGTCGTTGGTGTCTTCCCGCGGACTCGTTTTTCCAATCGTGTCCTGTTCAATTGACGGAGGCGCTGCATCGGTGCTACCTCCTGTTCATCCCGGGACCCTATAAACAACGCGATAAGGGGGAAGCACGATGAAACTACCGCGCGATTTTTATTCTCCGTTGGCGGCGGGTGCGCCTGAACCGGTACGTGAGCTTCCGGTTCGTCCGGAACGCATGATCCACTTTTTCCCCCCGCATTTGGAAAAGATCCGAGCGCGTGTTCCCGATATGGCGAAGCAGGTCGATGTCTTGCTCGGCAATCTGGAGGATGCCATTCCGGCGGACGCCAAGGAGGCGGCGCGAGCCGGCTTCATCGAAGTGTCCAGCAACACCGACTTCGGCGATACGGCGCTTTGGACACGGGTCAACGCCCTGAACAGTCCTTGGTTCCTCGACGACATGACGGAGATCATTGCCGCAATCGGCAATAAGCTGGACGTGGTGATGATCCCCAAGGTGGAAGGCCCGTGGGATATTCATTTCGTCGATCAATACCTCGCCTTGCTGGAGGCGAAAAACGACGTGAGCAAGCCAATCCTGATCCACGCGATCCTGGAAACGGCGCAGGGCGTCAACAATGTCGAGGCGATCGCCGTCGCCTCGCCGCGCATGCACGGCATGTCGCTCGGCCCGGCCGATCTCGCCGCCTCGCGGGCGATGAAGACCACGCGCGTCGGCGGCGGTCATCCGGACTATGCGGTGCTCGCTGATGCCGCCGGCGATGCCGCGCGACCGCGCTACCAGCAGGATTTGTGGCACTACACGCTCGGCAAGATGGTCGACGCCTGCGCCGCCGCCGGCATCAAGCCGTTCTACGGCCCGTTCGGCGACTTTGCCGACCCGGCCGCCTGCGAAGCGCAGTTCCGCAATGCCTTCCTGATGGGCTGTGTCGGCGCCTGGTCGTTGCACCCGAACCAGATCGCAATTGCAAAGCGCGTCTTCAGCCCGGCGCCCGACGAGGTGATCTTCGCGAAGAAGATCCTCGAAGCCATGCCGGACGGCACCGGCGTCGCCATGATCGACGGCAAGATGCAGGACGACGCCACCTGGAAACAGGCGAAAGTCATCGTCGATCTCGCGCGG
>JAHCKI010000143.1 GCA_026125865.1 Rhodospirillales bacterium | reverse complement strand
GTTGCACCCCGACCCAGAACAGGGGGCGCGCCATGAAGGCCCGCCATCCGCCCTTGAGAGCACCCTCGATGCTGAAAGGCTCGCTATTCATCCCCTGTCGTTCTCCTTGTGTCGATCGTTCAATGGCGAGGTCCTCCAACCGACCCGGTCCCATCAAGGGGATCGAGTTAGCTGAATTGATCCGTCAAGACCGACACTACGAAGATGAGGGGTGCTCGTCGAGCCATTCGTAGATTTCCGGCTGTCCGCCAGTGCAGCCGCAGCAACCGCCGCAGGCTTGTCCGCCGTCTTCAACGCGCCGAACACGTCCCTTGCGCGCCCACACATCCAACATGCCGCGCGCGGCGTCCGGCGTAACACCAAATCGAATGGCGATGTCGGTGATTGGAACGCGCCGGCGATCCACGAGATAGGACTTCAGTTCCGATAGAATCATCCGTTGCTACTCTGCTGCCGCCACCGCCGTTTGTTGCGGCAGTCTGCTCCCCAGGTGGCGAAGGGCCGCCAACACGCCGATGAAGACAACTGCAATGGCGATAGTCCAGGCGATCGACCCGGCGGGATGCTGGCTGAATGTTCCGATCTGGTAGGCGGTTACGGATGAGCCATAGGCCAACCCGGTGGTCCAAAGGATGGCGAACGCCGTCCAGGCTCCACCGGTCTCACGATGGATGGCCGCGATGGCGGCGACACACGGCATATAGAGCAATACCGCCAATAGATAGGCAAAAGCCCCAATGGCGCCGTCAAAACGGCTGGCCATCGCACCGAAGGTGCCGAGGGCGACCTCTTGTTCGGCCGCCGCCGCTTCCGGCTCCGCCGTGTCACCGATATTAAGCCCAAGCGGGTCCGCGAATGTGTCAACCATGGCGCTGAGATTGGCAGGTATGGACGCGAACGCCTCACTGATCCCACCCCAGAAATCGAACGCGGTTTCCGCCCCGGCGCCCGCGGCGTCTTCCGCCATCGCCGAATACAGTGCATCAAGGGTTCCGACCACCGCCTCCTTGGCGAAGACACCGGTAAACAGACCGACCGTCGCCGGCCAGTTGTTCTCGTCGATGCCCAAGGGCGCAAGCACGGGCGTGGCGCTCTTGCCGATCATCGCTAGTACCGACCGGTCGCTGTCCTCGTTGCCGAACGATCCGTCGGTGCCCCAGGAATTGAGGAAATTGAGGACGACGACCACCGCGATGATGACCTTGCCGGCACGGAACAGGAATGCCTTCAACCGGTCCCAGGTGCGGAGCAGCACACCCTTCACTGTTGGCATGTGGTAGGGCGGCAACTCCATGACAAACGGCGACGTTTCGCCCCGCAGAAGCGTGTTTTTCAGCACCAAGCCTGTGGTCACCGCGAACCCGATGCCGATCAGATAGAGTGCGAACACCAGATTCTGACCGCCGACGGGAAAGAAGGCGGCAGCGAAGAGGGCATAGACTGGGAGACGCGCGCCACAGGACATGAACGGCGCCATCATCACGGTCATAATGCGGTCGCGACGGTTTTCGAGAGTACGGGTGGCCATGATTGCCGGAACGTTGCACCCGAAACCGACGATCAACGGGATGAACGACTTGCCGGGCAGACCGACGCCGCGCATGAAGCGGTCCATGACGAAGGCGGCGCGCGCCATGTAGCCCGAGTCCTCGAGCACCGACAGGAACAGATAGAGGAACCCGATCACGGGGATGAAGGTGGCGACGGTCTGGATGCCGCCACCGACACCGCCGGCGATGACGGCGATCAACCAGGGCGGCGCCCCAATGCTTTCCATGATCGCACTGACGCCATCGACCAGGACCGTCCCCGCCAGGATATCGAAAAAATCGATGAAGGCGCTGGCGAAATTGACGGTGAACATGAACATCAGATAGATGATGGCGATAAAGATCGGGATGCCCAGAACGCGATTGAGCACAACCCGATCGATGCGGTCCGACATGCTGCGGCCGACGGCGCCGATCCGGCGAACGCTTTCTCGCATCAGGGCGTTGGCGAATCCATACCGCGCGTCAGCAATGAGAATATCCACGTCTTCGCCGGCGCGCGCCGCCAACGCATCCTGTTTTTTGGCGAAGGTGTCTGGTTCGACGCCATCGAACAACTGGTGGATGACCTCATCCCCTTCCAGGGCTTGCAGGGCGAGCCAGCGCGCGTCCAGCCGGCGCTCGGCGGCGACGGCGGCGACGACCGGGACAAGGTCGACGATCGCTTCCTCGATTTCATCCGTATAGCTCAACGCCACCGGCGAAACGTGCCGCTCCCGCGCCGCCGTTTCGATCGCCTGCTTCAGTTCTTCGACGCCCTCGCCGCGCGCCGCGACGAGGGGAATAACAGGGCAACCGAGCCGCTGCGCCAGCTTGGCGGTATCGATGCGAATGCCTTTGTCGTGAGCGACGTCCATCATGTTGAGGGCGACGACCACGGGGACGCGCATTTCCAGAATCTGGGTCGTGAGGTAAATGTTCCGTTCGAGATTGGAGGCATCGACGATGTTGACGATAAGGTCGGCGTCGCCCGAGAGGATGTAGTCACGGGCGATCCGTTCATCGATGGAGGTCAGGGAGGTCACACCGAGCGAGTAAACCCCCGGCAGATCGACCACGCGGATATTCGTGCCGGCGTGGCGGTAGGAACCGGTCTTGCGTTCGACCGTAACGCCCGGCCAGTTGCCGACTTTCTGCCGTGCTCCGGTCAGGGCGTTGAAAAGCGTGGTCTTGCCGCAGTTGGGATTGCCGACGACCCCGATCGTCACGCCACTCATGATACGACACGCTTCATGATACGACACGCTCGATGGTCAACATTTCGGCTTCACCTTTGCGCAGACTCATGGCGTACCCACGCACGCTGATTTCAACGGGATCTCCGAGCGGCGCCAAACGGGTTAAAGTGAATTCGGTTCCGGGTGTCAGTCCCATGGCCAGCAGTCGCTGGCGGTAGGCGCGCTCACCCTTGCCAATGCCGATGATACGGGCGCGTTCGCCCACTTCCATATCGCCGACATGACTCATCGTTCGGCAAATCCGTCCGCGGGCGTCACCAGAATGCGGTGGGCCATGCCCGCCCCCAAGGCCATGCGCGTCTGCTCGTGGGCGACAACGACGGAACCCTTGCCAAGTCGCTGAACAACGACGATTTCGCTTCCCATCGGTAGACCCATGTCGGTCAAGCGGCGCGTCATGCCGCGACCCGCCTGAACGGCGACAATGCGAACACGATCTCCCTCGTCGGCGAGAGTAAGTGGAAACCGACGGTTGCCGAGGTCCGTCATTTGCCCGTGAGATGTTGGTTCCGATCCGATTTCCATTGTTGCATCAAACATGACAACCCCTACAGGGTCAATCTGAAAATGAGAACCATTCGCACTAATTGCCCCTAAAACAAATAAGGGATTGGTCGAGGCGTTGCAAGCCCCGACGATAAGGATTCGCAAAAAATGCGGAGTCCGGTGATTGGAGGAGTCGGCGGTCGTCAGTGAGCAAAAATTAGGCCGATATTCCTTTTTTGGCCTTGAACAAACCATGAACAAGGCATATGGTCCTCGGTGTAACCCATCATTTGAGGAAGTGCGGTTCCGAGAGAGGCGACCATGGGCAAGGAAGAGCGATTGCAACAGTTTGAGCGGGTCGTGTTGCAGGCATTGCTGCAACTCGGCGGCGACGCCTACGGCATGACAATCCGTCGGGAGGTCGCCCGGCGAAATCAGCGGATGGTCTCCATCGGCTCCATCTACGCGACGCTGGCTCGCCTCCAGCAGTGCGGTCTGGTGACGTCGCATCCGGCCGCCGCATCGCCCGAACGGGGCGGGCGCCGCCGTCGCTGCTTTCGCATTCAGGCATCGGGCGTCCGCGCGTTGCATGCCGCCAACGCGGCGACAAAGGCAACCTGGATTCCGGTGGCCATGGTGGGAGCCCAGGCATGACACACGAACGCGCCATGTTGAATTCCGTCCCTTCCGGTCACGAGCACATTCTGGATCGCTTGTCAGTGTCCGGGCGTCAACGGGTTGCCTTGATCCTGCGACAACTGGCGGCCAGTGATGAGCCGGAACGGGCGCGGCAATCCATCGAGTGCTTCTTGTTGGAACTCGAGGCCGGGCTGACCACCCCGCAAGTGACCATGGGAGTCCGCCGCAGCGATGAGCCGGCGTCCCGCAGGGGCATCCGCGTCCCGGAGTTCGGCGAAAAACTGCTTCACCTGTTGTTGCCCAAGGAAACACGCGAATACCTGATCGGCGACCTGGAGGAAGAGATGCACACCATCATCCACCCTAAGTTCGGTCCCCGTTTCGCCAAGTCCTGGTACTGGACGCAGGTGGTGCTTTCCATCTTGTCGCTGCGCGCGCGTTTTCTCGGTCTCGGTGTGCTGGCGCTCTTGGCCCTCGCCGTCCGCTCTTTGCTTTTCTGATCCCGGTCTCGCGACAGGAGACGACGGCAGCGATCTGGCCCCCAACCTCGAAGCACTAAGTTTTTTTCGGGCATTGGCCGTGACCAGCGGTTGATAAGCGTGATAGACTCGGTGCAGGAAAAGAAAAGGGGAGGGTGTCCAAGATGCCTACGTTCGAGACCGTTATCTATGAGAAGGCGAACGGCATCGCCGAGATTCGGCTGAACCGGCCGGAACGGCTCAACGCGGTGGTCGAGCAGCTTTACGACGATGTCCTTGCCGCACTCGATGATGCCGATGCCGATCCGGACATGCGGGTGGTGGTGCTGACGGGAGAGGGCAGGGCATTCTGCGTCGGCGCCGACCTCAAGGCTCACGGCGCCGGCGAGCGCACTGATTTCCAGAAACGCCAATATTTGATCAAGGCCAACGACGTCTGCCGCCGCATCCGCACACTGCGCCGCCCGGTGATCGCCGCGGTCAATGGCTTTGCGCTCGGCGCCGGGGCGGAGATGGCGGTGTCGTCCGACTTCGTCCTGATGAAGGAGTCGGCCCAGATCGGCTTTCCCGAAATCTCCATCGGCACTTTCCTCGGCGGCGGCGTCACCCACATTCTGCCGCAATTGGTGGGGATTGCGAAAGCACGCGAACTGGTGTTCACCGGCGACCGCGTCAACGGCAAGACCGCCGAGGCGATCGGACTCGCCACCAAGGCCTTGCCGGACGAGGGCTTCATGGATGCCGTTCGGGCGTTCGCCGCCAAGATCGCCGGAAAAGCGCCATTGTCCATGGCGCTGGCCAAGGAGCATCTGAACAACGCCTTGGCGCGGGACTACGAAACGGCATTGGTCACCGAGCTTGAGGGCATTCGCGCCTGCATGACGACCAAGGACTGGAAGGAAGGTATCGACGCCTTCGCCGAAAAGCGCGCACCGGTGTTCAAGGGAGTATAGGTCATGTCGAACGGATTGCTCGGATTTCTGGCGCCGCGTTCGGTCGCCGTCGTTGGCGCCTCCAAGGACCCCACCAAACGCGGCTACCAGGCGCTTCGCTATCTCATCGCCGACAAGTTCGCGGGTGGTATTTATCCTATTCACCCTAAGGAATCGGAAATACTCGGTATCCAGGCCTTTCCATCAGTATCGGACGTACCCGACGAGGTTGACCTCGCCCTAGTGTGCACGCCGGCAAGGACGTTGCCCGGGGTCATGGAGGAACTTGGCAAGAATGGGGTCAAGGGCGCGATCATCCTCGCCGGAGGCTTCTCTGAGGCTGGTCCGGAAGGGGCCGGAATCGAGGAAGAAACGGTTGCGGCCGCCCAGAAGTACGGAGTGCGCATAGTCGGACCCAACACGTCGGGTGTGTTCAACCTGCACAGCCGAATGAACCTTGTGGGCATGCCGGACGTTCGGCCGGGCGGCCTCGGCATCGTCTCTCAGTCCGGCAACATGGCCCTATCGATCGTGACCGAAGGCACTGCCGGCGGGCACCTGGGGTTTTCAACCTACGTCGGTGTCGGCAACCAGGTGGATATCCGGTTCAATGAATATCTGCAGTACCTGGGCGACGACGAAGGCACACAGGTGCCTGTTCTGTACGTGGAAGGCTTCAAACACGGCCGCACTTTCCTCGACGTCGCCCGCGACGTAACCCAGAAGAAACCGGTCGTGGTCTACAAATCGGGACGCACGGAGGCGGGGCAGGCTTCGGCCAAGTCCCACACCGGGGCGTTGGCAGGCAGCTATGAGATGACGGTCGATCTGCTGCGCCAAGTCGGCGTCACCGTTGCCCGCCAGTCCGATCATGTGGTGCCGCTGGCTGAAGCCTTGAGCCTGATGCCGCCACCCGCTTCCAATCGTGTCGCCATCCTCGCCGATGGCGGCGGCCACGCCACCATTGCCGCCGACACTCTCACCGAGGCCGGCATCGTGATGCCACCGCTGGCTGAGGAGACACGCAAGAACCTGGCGGCGATCCTGCCACCGGCGGCGTCGCTGGTGAATCCGGTGGATGTGGCCGGCGGCACCGACAGCAATCCCGGTGTCTT
>JAHCKI010000142.1 GCA_026125865.1 Rhodospirillales bacterium | reverse complement strand
GGCGACGGCACAATCTGGAAAGGGCGCCGCTACCAGTCTTCTCCCGTGGGAAGCTCCCGATGACCGCCGCGCGCTGTTTGCACACTCGGTCGACCGATGCGCCGCAAAAAAAAGAAGAGCATATCGGTGCCGATGATTGGGCCGTCGTCGACGCCGTCGTTCGCCGCTCGGGCACGTCTTTTTACTGGGCGATCAGAATGCTCCCGCCGGAGAAACGCCGCGCGATGTTCGCCATCTATGCGTTTTGCCGTGACGTGGACGATATCGCCGACGAACCGGCCGAGCTGTCCTTAAAGTTAAAGCGTCTGCAGGACTGGCGGACCGAAATAGACCGCGCTTATCACGGGACGCCGCAGAATGCCATCGCCCGCGCCCTGGTCGCACCCATCAACAGGTTCGATCTCAAGGAAGCGGATTTTCTGGCCATCATTGACGGCATGGAGATGGATGCCGTCCCGCGTCTGCGGATCGCGGACAGTGACGAGTTGGCGCTCTACTGCGACCGCGTCGCGTGTGCCGTTGGCCGCCTTTCAAACGCGGTATTCGGTGCGGAAAAGGCCGACAGCGACCGACTGGCGGCAACCCTCGGAACGGCGCTTCAACTCACGAACATTCTCCGCGATCTCGGCGAAGATGCGTTGCGTGATCGCCTCTACCTGCCCGCTGACATGCTCCATGCCATCGGCGTCCATGAAACCCATGACGCAGTGGCGACGCTTGAACATCCCGACCTTCCACGGGTGTGCGACCGGCTCGCCGAAAAGGCGCATGGTCTGTTTTTGGAAGCGACGGAGATACTGGCAAACAGCGACCGCCGCCGAATGCGTGCGGCGCGAATCATGCTGGAAGTCTATCGACGGACCTTCGACCGCCTGATCGCCAGAGGGTGGAAGAACTGGGCCGAGCCGGTATCCATATCAAAGGCGGAAAAGCTTTGGGTCGCCGTCCGCTACGGCCTGATTTAGGAAACACACGGTGGGGTGCGTCCATGTGATCGGTGCCGGGCTGTCCGGCTTGTCGGCGGCAGTTTCCTTGGCTTGTCGCGGCAAACGTGTCCTCATCCATGAGGCGTCCGGACACGCCGGCGGACGGTGTCGCTCCTACGACGATGCGAACCTCGGTTGCCGCATCGACAACGGCAACCATCTGCTGCTGAGCGGTAACACGGCGGCGTTGTCGTTCCTGGAAACGATCGGCGCCGACGGTGCCTTGACCGGGCCGGAACGGGCAGCCTTTCCGTTTGTCGATCTCGATAGCGGGAAGCGGTGGACCGTTGCGCCCGGAACGGGGCGCATACCCTGGTGGATCGCCGTGCCATCGAGTCGAGTTCCTGGAACCCGTCTGCGCGAGTACGCCTCGATCCTGCGGCTGGCCCGCGCCACGCCCGGTCAGACAGTCGCGGACTGTATCGGCGGCGAAGGCGCGTTGTTCCGCCTTTTTTGGGAACCCTTGACCCTCGCCGCGCTCAACATGTCCCCTCATGAGGGCGCGGCGTCGTTGCTGTGGGCCGTGGTGCGTGAAACGTTTCTTGCGGGCGAGGCGGCCTGCCGGCCGTTGATGGCACGAGACTGTCTCAACAGGGCGTTCATCAAGCCGTCGGTGCAATTCCTCACCGCTCGCGGCGGACAAATCCGCTTCCACAAACGGCTGGGTGAAATCACATACAAGGAGAGCCGAGCCGAAACCCTGCGCTTCGCCGATGGTGAAACCCTGGTACTCACCGACAAAGACACGGTCATCGTCGCCGTACCGCCAGCTTCGGCGGCGCTCCTCATTCCCAATCTTCGGTGCCCCGAAGGCAGCCGCGCCATCGTCAACGTCCATTTTCGCGTTGAGGGCTTGAACGGAAACACGGGAATCATCGGCATCGTCGGCGGTGTCTGCCACTGGATCTTTGTTCGCGGCGACATCGTGTCCGTCACCATCAGCGCCGCCGATGCACTGGCCGAATTTCCCAGTGAACGCATCGCGCACCTGACCTGGTCCGAGGTGGCGCGGATCCTTGAGCACCAAAATCTGCCCATGGCGCCCTATCGGGTGATCAAGGAAAAACGCGCCACGTTCGCGCAATCCCCGGCCAATGTTCGCCGCCGGCACGGCGTGGAGACGGCTTGGCGGAATCTGTTTCTGGCCGGCGACTGGACCGATACCGGACTGCCCGCGACCATCGAAGGAAGCATTCGATCGGGCCGCACCGCAGCGGATGCAGTTCAGCATTGCACGTCATGCACTTGACAAACAACATACTTTGCACGCAACAAGAGCGAATGGACCGGCCACAAGAGGCAGTCCGGCGATGTTTGGCGCGCCGAAAACGGCGTGTCATACCAACGGTCGGAGATAGTGCGTCACAACAGGTCAATATCTCCGACCGTTGGTATTGATGGGGAACGAGGATGGTAACGGCGAACCGGGAAACGGCACCCTCGGTCGATCATGGCGACGCGATTGGATACGCACTCGAACAGGTGATCGAGCAGGCGTCGGACTGGCTCACCCATCGGCAAGCCGATGACGGGCACTGGGTGTTCGAGTTGGAAGCCGACACGACCATTCCATCGGAATACATCCTCCTCAATCATTACCTGGGGTACATCGACGACTCCATCGAAGGCAAACTCGCCACATACATCCGCAAACGACAGGGAACGCACGGCGGCTGGCCTTTGTTTCACGACGGCGATTTCGACATCAGCGCCACGGTCAAGGCGTATTACGCCTTGAAACTGGCCGGCGACGACCCCGATGCCCCTCACATGCAACGAGCGCGCGAGGCCGTTCTCGCCCATGGCGGCGCCGCGAAAGCCAATGTGTTCACCCGCATCGCGCTCGCGCTATTCGGCCAGGTTCCCTGGCATGCCACACCCATCATCCGGCCGGAAGCCATGCTTCTACCGAAATGGTCGCCCTTTCATTTGGATAAGGTCTCGTACTGGTCACGCACGGTCATGGTGCCGCTGTTCGTGCTCGCTGCGCTCAAACCGAAAGCCCGCAACCCGCGCGGTATCGGCGTCCGGGAACTGTTCACTGTGCCTCCCGAGGAACACAAGGATTACCTGACCAACCCGACCGGCCATTGGATCGGCAACGGGCTCATCATGCTCGATCGCCTGCTTAGAACCTTCGAGCCGCGGATCTTCCCGCAGGCCATCGAACGCAAGGCCATCGGCAAGGCCATGGCCTTCGTCAAGGAACGGTTCAACGACGAAGACGGACTCGGCGGTATTTTTCCGGCCATGGCGAACGCCGTGATGGCCATGGACGCGCTGGGTTACGCGCACGATCATCCAGATTTCGTGACAGCGCGGCGCGCCATCGACAAGCTCCTGGTCGTCTACAACGGTGAAGCCTATTGCCAGCCATGCCTGTCGCCGGTCTGGGACACCGCCCTTGCGCTCCACGCCATGCTGGAAGCCGGATACGATGAGGGCGATCCGGAAGTCGAAGCGGCCGTGCAATGGCTTCGCGATCGGCAAATTCTCGACGTCGCCGGCGATTGGACATCCAACCGCGAAAACGTGCGCCCGGGCGGCTGGGCCTTTCAGTACCGCAACGACCACTATCCCGACGTCGACGACACCGCGGCGGTAGTCATGGCCCTGCACCGCGCCCGCCATGATGCCTCGCGGGATTCCATTGCACGCGGCGCCGAATGGGTCCTCGGCATGCAAAGCAGCAACGGCGGGTGGGGCGCCTTCGACGCAGAGAACGAACACGAGTTCCTCAACCACATCCCATTCGCCGACCACGGCGCCTTGCTTGACCCGCCGACCGTGGACGTCACCGCGCGCTGCCTTGGCATGTTGGCGCAGCTCGGCTATCCACGCGAGCATCCGGCGGTGGAACGCGCTATCCGATTCATCAAGAGCGAACAGGAAGACGACGGCTCATGGTTCGGCCGTTGGGGCACCAACTACATTTACGGAACCTGGTCGGTTCTGTCGGCTCTCAATGCCGTCGGTGAAGACTTGGAAGAACCCTATATCCGGGCCGCCGTGGCTTGGCTGAAATCCCGTCAACGCGACGACGGTGGTTGGGGCGAGGACTGCGCCACCTACTGGGAAGACCGCAAGGACGAGGTCAAGGAAAGCACACCGTCGCAGACGGCTTGGGGCCTGCTCGGGCTGATGGCTGCCGGCGAGATCGACAGCGAGCATGTCAAGCGCGGTGTCGCTTATCTTTTGTCTTCCCCCCGCGACGGCGGCAAATGGGAGGAACAGAGCTACAACGCGGTTGGATTTCCAAGAGTTTTCTATCTTCGCTATCACGGCTATAGCGCCTACTTCCCGCTGTGGGCGCTGGCGCGATATCGCAATCTGCGCCACGGCAACGCCAAGACGACGATGTACGGGATGTGATCCGCATCGGTGTCGTCACCGGCCTGAAATCCGAGACGGACTGCCTCACGCCACTGACGAGCGATTCCGGTCTTGTCGCTGTTTGCGCCGGTGCGAATAGCGATCGCGCCGCCGAAGCCGCAAGGACGCTTCTACGCGGCCACTGCGATGGCCTCGTCAGTTTTGGTGTCGCTGGAGGGCTGGATCCTCGAATGGCGCCGGGTGCCATCGTCATCGCCGACGCTGTCATATCGGCCGACGGCCATCACCTCACCACCGACACCCCATGGCGAAAGCGCCTGCTTGCGCGGATAGACGGCTCGATACAGGCCGTTTCCGCCACTATCGCATCCTCGGTCCACCCTGTTTCCAAACCGGATGAAAAACGATTGCTGGCGGAGAGGACGGGCGCCGTCGCCGTCGACATGGAAAGCCAGGCGGTGGTTCAAGCCGCCTATGCCGCAGGGGTTCCGTCACTGGTGGTCCGGGCCATCGCCGATCCCTTCGATCGCGCCGTTCCCGAATGGGCATCACGTACCGTGAAGCCGGACGGGTCAACCGACGCCGCCATGATCGCGGGCACCCTGCTCCGTTGTCCTTGGGAACTACCGGCTCTTGTCCGCCTCGGGCTGGATTTCCGGCTGGCGCTGCGATCCCTACGCCGCGTCGCTGCTGACTCCGCTCCCCTCTTTCTCTTCGGCCGATAGCCGCCGGACCAATCCTTCGAAAACGAATTCGGCCGGACGTTGGTTTTCGAGGGCAATCTCGGGGGCCATGGCCCCCTTGGTCGCAGGTCCCCGCACCGCGACGGACAGCGCCTTCAAAGGATGGGAAATGGTGTCGTTGACGGCGGTCGGCTCGTAACCGCAGTGAACCATGCAATCGGCGCACTTTTCGTAATTGCCGGTGCCGTAGCGATCCCAATCGGTTTTCGCGATCAAGGCCCGGAAACTGTCGGCGTATCCCTCACTCAGCAAGTAACAGGGACGCTGCCAGCCGAAAACGTTGCGAGTCGGATTGCCCCACGGCGTACAACGATATTGTTGGTTGCCGGCAAGAAAATCGAGAAACATGACCGACTGGCTGAACCGCCACTTCGCCTTGCCGCGACGTTCGAAGACATCGCGAAACAGTTGCTTGGTCTTGGCGCGATTGAGGAAATGTTCCTGGTCGGGCGCGCGTTCATAGGCGTAGCCCGGGGAGACGGTCACGCCTTCCACGTCGATTTCGTCGGTGCAGAAGTCGAAGAACGCGGCGATCTCGTCCGCCGTCATGTGATCGAACAACGTGCAATTCACGTTGACGCGAAAACCTTTCGCTCGTGCCGCTTTAATGGCCGCGACCGCACGCTTGAACGTGCCGGGCTGGTTCACCGCCCTGTCGTGCTGTTCTTCCAGTCCGTCAAGATGCACTGAAAACGTCAGGTAGGGGGTTGGTTTGAACAGGTGGAGTCTTTTCTCTAGAAGCAATCCGTTGGTGCACAGGTAGACGAATTTCTTGCGAGCGATGATCCCTTCGACGATCTCGCGGATTTCCTTATGCAACAGCGGTTCGCCGCCGGGAATCGACACAACGGGCGCGCCGCACTCGTCAACCGCTTGCAGACACTCCTCCACGGACAGGCGCCTGTTGAGGATCGGTTCCTCGTAGTCGATCTTGCCGCAACCGGGACAGGCGAGATTGCAGCGAAACAGCGGTTCGAGCATGAGAACCAGCGGATAACGCTTTTCTCCGCCAAGGCGTTTGGCGACGACATAGGCGCCGACCCGCACTTTCTGAATGAGAGGAATGCTCAAGGCTTTACAACGAGTTCATGGTGTTGTCGGCGCGTTCGAGTTCACGCGGCAATTTGAACTGCATGTTCTCCACGGCGCCCTGGATTTTCTCAACGCTGACATCGCCGTAAGTACCGAGTAAATCGATCAATCCCTGCACGAGTTCTTCCGGCGCCGATGCTCCTGCCGTTATGCCGACCGTCTCGACACCGTCCAGCCACTCCGGTCGCACTTTCGAGGCATCATCGATGAGATAGCTGGGAATCCCCATTTGCACGCCGATTTCACGCAATCGATTGGAATTGGAACTGTTCTCGGCGCCGACAACAAGA
>JAHCKI010000141.1 GCA_026125865.1 Rhodospirillales bacterium | reverse complement strand
TGGGATCGTGCGGTGGCTCAGCCGACAGCCGGGCATCGACCAGGATACCCGTCTCGTTGTTGACGACGACTTCCGGTATGCCGCCCACCGCCGTCGCGACCACCGGTGTACCGCAAGCCATTGCTTCCAGGTTGATGATACCGAAAGGCTCGTAAATGGATGGGCAGCAGAACATGGCGGCATGGGTGTACAGGGCGATGGTGGTTTGTCGCGTCACCATTTCCGGGATCCAGACGATCCCCTCCCGCCGCGCCCGCAACTCGTCGACCATGCGTTCCAGTTCCTCCTGCAACGCAGGGGTATCGGACTCGCCCGCGCACAGGACCACCTGGATTTCGGGATCGATGTGGTCAATTGCCTTGAGGAGGTAGAGAAGGCCCTTTTGGCGAGTCATTCGGCCGACAAACAGGGCATAGGGCCGCTCCGGATCGATGCCCCGCTCGGTGAGCGTCTCCTTGCCGATGCCGATACTGTATTCGTCGGTATCGATGCCGTTGGGGATGACATGCACCTTGGACGAATTAACGTCGAACAGACGCAGGACATCGTCACGGGTGCTCGTCGACACGGCGATGATCGCGTCCGCCATCTCCAGCGCGGTTTTTTCCACCCAACAGGAGAGTTCGTAACCGCGGCCGATCTGCTCCCGTTTCCACGGACGCAGCGGCTCCAGAGAGTGCACGGTGAGCACGAACGGGGTGCCATACAGCATTTTGGCCAGCATACCGCCGAATTGGGCATACCACGTGTGGCAATGGACGATGTCGGCGTCGATGCCTTGGCCATTGAAAGCGAGGCAGGTCGCCAGCGCTTTCAGGGGGGAAACGAACTGAACCGGACAACCGGCAAACTGCGAGGCCTCTATTTTCGTGCCGCGCACGGCCAGCTGTCCTTCCACGAAGGCTTGATCGTGGAAGCTGCGGACCTCGACCGGCGTAAGTTTGGCGAGTTCTCGTGTCAGATATTCGACGTGAACCCCTGCGCCACCGTAGATGTGTGGCGGAAACTCATTGGTCATAAAAAGTACACGCATCGCCGCATTCTCCCCTCAGGGGTGTTTTCGACTTTTCTAAAGCATGACCGAGATTCGTCAATCGTTAAGGCGGCCAAGCGCCGTAGAACTGTTTCAAACGGGAAAGATTCGCAATTGGAACTCTCCCGCGCGGGTAATCTTGCAGGCCGACAAAATCGCGTGTATAAACCTACAATGATACTCTTATAGATAGTTTTTTTGAGTGCTTGGTGGATGCGGATTTGAAAAAGCTGATTGGCCTCGCTGTCACCGTCGCCGTTATGGGCGTGACCGCGGGTCACGCCATCGCAGCGCAGGATCCCGTTTGTAGTCCCAAAACGTTGGGGCAGACTGCTTGCTTCACAGCCAAGTTGTGTGAGTGTATCCATGACCGCGGCGGCAAGGTGACCGCGCGTCCGCCGGGCTATCGTTGGGATTGCGGCATTCTTCGCCCGAGTTGCGGTGAGGCGGCGGACCAGCCCGTATCGATCCAGGAATTCCGCGGCAATCCGCCGGCCTATCCGCTCGCCGTCGGCAAAGACAACTCTCGCCGCGCTATCGTGATCAATCCCCGCAGGCCGACGCCGCTCCAATAGGCGAACGCTTTCTATTGCCAACGTGGTCGATGGGGTTACTTCGCCGTTTTGGCGCGGCTTTTGTTGCGCGCGTTGGCCGCGATGCGGTTCAGGGTTTCGACAATCACCGAAAAGGCAATGGCGAAGTACAGGTATTCGCGCGGGATATGGAAATGCATTCCATCGGCGATCAACGCCACACCCACCAGCAGCAGGAAACTCAACGCCAGCATCTTGACCGTCGGGTGGGTGTTGACGAATGTCGACACCGGTTCCGCCGCCACAAGCATCACGGCCACCGCGATCAGGACGGCCGCGATCATCACCGGCAGGTGCTCGGCCATGCCAACGGCCGTGATCACGGAGTCCAATGAAAATACCAGGTCGAGAACGACGATTTGCAATATCGCCGCCAAGAAGGTCGTCGTTCCCACGGAAGAACCCGCCTCTGCGCCTTCGACCATATGATGGATTTCCATTGTTCCCTTGACGAGAAGAAACAGACCGCCGCCGCCGAGAACGAGGTCGCGCCACGACACCGCGTGCTCCCACAGGGTAAAGAGAGGCGCCGTCAGGCCGATGATCCAGGCGATACTGACGAGCAACGCAACGCGGGTACCGGCGGCAAGGGTGAGGCCGATGCGCCGCGCGCTTCGCTGTTGATTTGCGGGAAGGCGCCCCGAGACGATCGAGAGAAAGATGATGTTGTCGATTCCAAGGACGATCTCAAGCGCCGTGAGCGTGACGAGGCTGGCCCACGCGTGAGGATCGGTCAACAACGACAACATGGCGCGATTCCGGAGATGAATGTTGTGCCTTTGAACGCGCCGCGCTGTGGCGACGTGCTTGGATCGGCCGGATTGTGCCCGCCGGTCCACCAGTTTGCAACGTTCGACAATGTCGCGGGACTTGTTGTCGCGGAAGTGTCATAAACGCATGAACCAAGCGAGGAAGGATTGACCTTCCCGGCGGTGACATTAGTGTGCGGAAGGTGTGTGACAAGGCTATTCCGCGCGGGACCGACTGAAACGCGGGTAACAATACGAGGAATGACATGAAACTGCTGCGTTTTGGCCCAAAGGGAGAAGAGAAGCCGGGACTGCTCGACAAAGAAGGGCACATTCGGGATCTTTCCGAGCATGTTGCCGACATTCGCAACGAAGTCCTCTCCCCCGAGCGCCTTTCCCACCTCGAGACGCTTGACGCCATGAAGTTGCCGCTCATCGAGGGCACGCCGCGGCTGGGTCCGCCTGTGAGCGGTGTCGGCAAAGTCCTCGCGATCGGGCTCAACTATCAGAGTCATGCGGAAGAAACGGGCAGTAAGACGCGCTCGGATCCGATGTTGTTTTCGAAGGCCATCACCTCCTTGAGCGGACCGAACGACTCAATCATCATTCCCAAGGGCGCATCGAAGGTGGATTGGGAAGTGGAGTTGGCGGTCGTCATCGGCAGTGTCGCCCAATACGTGGAGGAGCATCGCGCCCTCGAATTCATTGCCGGGTACGCCGTCATCAACGATGTGTCGGAACGCGGGTTCCAACGGGAGCGTGGAGGGCAGTTCATCAAGGGCAAGAGCGCTGATACCTTTGGACCGCTGGGCCCCTGGCTGGTGACCAGCAACGAAGTTCCCGATCCGCAGGATCTTTCGCTCTGGTGCGATCTGAATGGTCAGCGGCGTCAAACCGGACGGACACGCGACATGATCTTCAGCGTCGCGTTTTTGGTCAGTCATCTGAGCCAATTCATGACGTTGATGCCGGGTGACATCATCGCCACCGGCACCCCGGCCGGCGTCGGCCTCGGATGCAATCCGCCGGAGTACATGAATGCCGGCGATGTTCTGGAATGCGGCGTGGAAGGTTTGGGGCAGCAACGCCATGACATCCATGCCTATACGCCGCCGAGTTGATTCGACGGGGTCGCGGTATTGACGCGATCTCGTTTGTTTCATGGGAACCGAGCGCCTACTTCATAAGGTGAGTTGAGGGAGCTCTCGGGGCCGCCCCGAATCCTTATTGGAGCGTGACATGACGAGTGCGCCAGGCAACGCCGTCGCCGAACGCTACGACCTGCGGGTTCCGCGCTACACGAGCTACCCCACCGCGCCGCACTTCTCCGACGCCGTCGATGAAGCGACATATCGAGACTGGCTTGGCTCGTTGGATGCCGGGCAAGAGCTGTCGCTCTACTTTCACATCCCGTTTTGCGATTCCATGTGTTGGTTCTGCGCCTGCTACACCAAGATTGTTCAGCGATACGAGCCGATCCATGACTATCTGGGCGTGCTTCACCGGGAGATCGACCTCGTCGCCGACGCGTTGCCGGCGCGTCTCTGCGCCCGTCATCTGCACTGGGGCGGAGGCAGTCCGACGCTCCTGACGCCCGAGGATTGGCTTTCTCTCATCGGCGCGTTACGGCGTCGCTTCGACGTGGCGGACGACGCCGAAATCGCCATCGAGCTGGACCCCAGGGATACAACGGCCGAATACGTCGCCGCCTTGGCCACGGCCGGCGTCAACCGGGTCAGCATCGGTGTTCAGGACTTCGACTCCGATGTGCAGGCGGCCATCAACCGCATCCAGCCCTTCGAGGTCGTGGAGCGGGTTCGGAGTTGGCTACGCCGGCATGGCATCGATCGCGTCAACCTGGACTTGATGTATGGCTTGCCGCGCCAAACCACCGCACACGTCCTTGATATGGTGGACAAGGCGGTGAGTCTTGATCCGGCTCGGCTGGCGCTATTCGGCTATGCTCATGTGCCCTGGATGAAAAGTCATCAGCGGATGATCGACGAAGCCGAGCTTCCCGATGCGTCGGCGCGTTTGGAACAACTCCTGGCGGCGTCCGAGCGGCTTCAACAGCATGGTTATCACGCCATTGGACTCGATCACTTCGCACGTCCCGACGACGAATTGTCCCTGGCCCTGGAGCAAGGGCGGCTGCATCGCAATTTCCAAGGGTACACGACCGACGAGGCGCGGGTGCTGCTTGGTTTTGGGGCGTCGGCCATCGGCCAACTGCCGCAAGGATATGCGCAAAACCTGTCGCCGCTGCGCGACTACCGGCGGCATGTCGAAGAAGGGCGCTTGCCCATCGCTCGCGGTTTCCGGCTGTCGCCGGATGACCGCTTGCGGGCGGAGGTCATCGAGCGGCTCATGTGCGATCTCGGTGTTGATCTGAAAGTCGTATGCGATCGTTATGACCGTAGCGTTGCGGAGCTGACGTCATCGATCGACGCCTTGGCTTCGTTGGTTGATGACGGCGTCGTTCATGTTGATGATGGTCACATCTCGATTTCCGAACGCGGTCGCCCTTTCGTTCGTCTAGTGGCGGCCGCCTTCGATACCTATTTGGCGACAGGTCAAAAAAGACACTCGCGAGCCGTTTGAGGAAATCTTCCAACGGCTTGGTAGAGGCGTGTAGGGGGCATAAGGTGCATAACAGGCACGCGTAACGGCGAAAGAACCAATACAATGGGAGTGAAGGGACATTCAATGCGCAAGATGGCTTTCTGCAGGCTTATCGTCCTCGTATTCGCGTTGTTGGTGACAATCACTGCCGCCCATTCCGCCGAAATCGCCGGAAAGGTCTCGCGGCTGCAAGGGGCGGCGACGGCGACGGCTTCCGGTGTCAGCCGGGACTTGAAGGCCGGCGCAGCCATCATGTTCGGAGACCGCATCTTAACCGGCGAAAGCTCGCGCCTCGAAATGCGTATGCACGACGGCGCGGTGATCACCCTCGGCGACAATGCCCACTTCACGATCGGCGAGTTCGAATCGGATGACCGGGGCGGTGTGTTCGGGTTGTTCCGCGGTGCCTTTCTTGCCGTATCGGGCAAGATCAACGAATCCACATCGAGCCCGTTGACGGTCCTGACGCCGAATGCAGTGGCTGGAGTTCGCGGTACGACAATCTGGGGAGAGCAGGATGGCGAGACGCTCAGTATGGCCTTGTTTGAAGGCAAGTTGCTGTTCGTCGAGAGCCGAGGGCTGCGCGTCGACCTTACGGAGCCGCTGTTCGGAACCACGGTCAAGGCCGGCAAACGCCCGACCAAACCGAAGCGCTGGGGCGACGCGAAGATCGAGAAAGCGAAAGCATCGGTCGCCTTCAAGTGAGCGCGAACTTCCGATCGCGTTTGCGGGCGATGGCGGGCCGCCGGGACGGAACGGTCAGAGCGATGGTTCGTAGCGCTCTCGAATAGCCCGGGCCACGTCTTCGGCCGGGTTGAGCGGCGGGTGCGTCCAAGCTACCAGGGTTTCGCCGAGCGGCCGGGCATATCCCAGGTCATAGAGATCCTGGTGCAGGCGCCGATGTTTATCGGCGGCAAAACCCCGTGGTGCGTAAATGTAGACGGGTGTCGTCGTGGCGCACGCCTCGGTACACATGGACATGGAATCGCCGGTGACGAGCACCGCGTCGGCGATCGCCAGATAACCGAGGTACGGGTTGTCGCCACCCTGGTCCCAGCGGAAGACGGACTTGGGCACGTGAAGTTCCGCCATCAGGGCCTCGGTCGCGGCGTCGCCCGTGCGCCGGCTGGTCGATACCAGCAGCGATCCGCCAGCATCGGCCGCCAGCTTTGAGGAAACCTGCCCCAAGTTCTGCGCCATCTCCGTCGTGAATGGCCGTGATTTGGTGCTGCCGCCGACGATCAGGGCCAGTCGCGGCGACGGCAACATCTCGAAGCGCGGCATCCAAATGTCGTGTGCCTGCGCCAGAACCGCTTGGGTGACTCGATGGGGCGCCCCGATCGTTTCGATGACGTTGGAGTGCGGCGGGTAACGATCGTGCCGTGGCAGCGCCACCAGATCGAAGTCGTCGAGGGCGGCCCCTGGGTTCATGATCTGAACCAGGAATGTTGAGCC
>JAHCKI010000140.1 GCA_026125865.1 Rhodospirillales bacterium | reverse complement strand
TTAGAGCACGTTGCAACTTATAAGATTCGGTATCTCGACGGGGGTTGAGCTGTTATTTTGTTTCGAGAGGACCGGATATTGGAGGTTATGGATGGGCAAGCCGCATCCTATTGAGTTGCGGGAACGGGTTGTCGCGTTTGTGGAGGAAGGCAACAGCCATCGCTGTGCGGCGCGGCATTTCCGCGTTTCGATCAAATTCGTGAACGACATGGTCAAGCTGAAGCGGGAGACGGGCTCGCTTGCGGCGAAGCGGCAGGGCAACCCCGGTGGCGGCAAGCTCAGCGGTATTGCCGGGTGGGTTCGCGAGCGGATGGCCGAGAAGGGCGAGTTGACCCTCGATGAATTGGTTGCGGACCTGGACGAAGATCACGGGATCACTGTCCACCGGAGCTCGGTCTGGCGGTTGTTGCGCCGACTTGGCCTGACGCACAAAAAAAGTCCTACGTGCGTCTGAGCAAGCCCGCCCGGATGTGCGCTTGGCGCGCCGCAACTGGATCACCAAGCGCCAGCCGTTTATGCGTAACATGCTGGAACGAATAGGCTTTCTCGACGAAACCTCTCTCAAAACCAACATGACCAAGACCACCGGCTGGGCCCCGTGCGGCGAGCGGCTGATCGGTCACGCGCCTTTCGGGCACTGGAACACACAGACCTTCGTCGCCACCTTGCGCCATGACCGCCTCGACGCGCCCTGGATCTTCCCGGGCGCCATGAACAAGGAATTGTTCGAGCGCTACGTCGAAACCCAACTCGCGCCGACCCTGTGCAAGGGCGATGTCATCATCCAGGACAACCTGTCCAGCCACAAAAGCCCAAAGGCCGCCGAGATCCTGCGTCAAGTCGGCGCTTGGTTTCTGTTCCTGCCCCAATACAGCCCCGACCTGAACCCCATCGAAATGGCCATCGCCAAGTTGAAGGCCCTGATCCGAAAAGCCGCCGCGCGAACATATGACGACCTCTGGCAGGCAGTGGGGCACGTATGCGACCTCTTCTCCGACGAGGAATGCTACAACTTCTTCAAGGCTGCCGGATATTGAAACCAATTAAATGCAACGTGCTCTAGCGAAGCGTAATCCGGGAATCGTTGATGCCAAGCCGAGATGTTGCCCTGGATTACGCTTCGCCCGCGATGACGGGTAAGGGTATGGCGCTTTCTCCCCACCGTCTTTGCGAACCGGCGCAGCCGGTGCGGCAATCCATCGGCGACGCCCTTGAAGACAGAGATGTTGTCCCGGATTACGCTTCGCTAATCCAGGCTACAGGGGCCCGGTGTCACATACGGTCGCGGGCGATGTGGAGGGGGTGGTGGGCTTCCACGTCCAGGTGGGGGCGGTTGGGGTCGAGTTCCGTCAGGGCTTCGACCGCTTGCATGGTCGCCAAGCTGCGTTGGGCGATGCGCTGGTATTCCTCGGTGCCGCGGCGCTTCCAGGTGATTTCGTCGTCCTTGAGAGGGCGACGGACGGCGGCGGGGATGCCGGCGACGAGGGTTCGCGGCGGCACCACGAAACCGGCCGGTACGAAGGACATGGCGGCGACGAAGGCGCCTTCGCCGATTTCGCACCCGTCCATCAGCACGGCGTTCATGCCGACCAGGGCATTGCGCCGGATGGTGGCGCCGTGCAGCTTGGCGCCGTGGCCGATATGGCCCCAGTCCTCGACGATGCATTCCGCTTTCGGAAAGCAATGGAGCACGCAGCTATCCTGAATATTGGCGCCTTCGCCGATCACGATGCGCCCGATGTCGCCGCGCAGGGACGCGTTCGGCGCAATATAGCACCCCGGCCCGACGATGACGTCGCCGATCAGGATGGCGTTGGGGTGAACGAACGCCGTCGGGTGCACCACCGGTGTGACACCATCGATCGCGTACACCAAGACCATTGCGGACTTCTCCTTGGCGTGTCCCGGCGCGGGACTGACCCCGCCCCAGAACATCAGCACATCTTATTGAGTTCGATCTCCAGAATACCCTCGGCGCCGGCCGCCTTGAGGCGGGGGATCAGCGAGCGGACCTGGTGGCGGTCGACCACTGTTTCCAGCGCCAGCCAATCGCGGTCGGTGAGGTGGGACACGGTTGGCGAATGCAGGCTCGGCAGCGCGGCGGTGATGGCGTCGAGCCGCTTGGCCGGCACGTTCATCTTGAGCACCACCTTTTGCCGCGCGGCCAAGGCGGCGGTCAGCAACAGCGCGATCTGATCGATTTTGCCGCGCCGCCACGGGTCGTCCAGGGCCGCTCGATTGGCGATGAAGACGGTATGGGTATGCAAGATGTCGCAAACGATGCGAAGGCCGTGGGCACGAATGGTGCTGCCCGTTTCGGTCAATTCCACCGCCGCGTCGGCGAGGCCCTCGACCACCTTGGCTTCGGTCGCGCCCCAGGAGAAATCAACTCGCGCGTCCACGCCGTGCTCGGCGAGGGTGCGTTTGGTGAAGCTGACCAGTTCGGTGGCGATGGTCTTGCCTTGCAGGTCCTTGACCGTTTCGATGGGTGAGTCCTGATTGACCACCAGAACCCAGCGCGCCGGCCGGTCGGACGCCTTGGAATAGACCAGATCGCAAACGATCTCCACATCGGCTTCGGTTTCCCGGACCCAATCGAGACCGGCGAGGCCGGCGTCGAGGGAGCCGCCGGCGACATAGGTGCCCATTTCCTGCGAGCGTACCAGGGCGCAGGCGATCTCGTCATCGTCGATGGCGGGAAAGTAGTTGCGGGCGCGGGGCGAAATGGTCCAGCCGGCGTGAGCGAACAGCTCCACCGTGGCGGCTTCCAAGCTCCCTTTGGGAATTCCGAGTTTAAGCTGAGGCATGGCCGTGATGCCGAAAGCACCGTGCGCTATTTGATTGATTTCTAGTGGAAACCCATGCGAACCGGCTACTCGGCCTGACCGCATCGTGTGTAAGGCGGATAGCGTAAATCCGTTTACTAGGCAAGGAAAAGCCGCGCCGAGGACCCGGCGCCGAAAGAACGACGCCCCGATCAGGTGAGGTTTTTCCGATCGGGGCGCTCTGCCGAGATGATATGAGATGGTAATGAAATCAATTTGTTGATACGTACCAAATCAATCTGTTGGCGTGTCAGATATCGAGGCCGCCCGGACCACTGATGATTTCCCGCACCAGATCCGATTGACGGGTGTTGCCGGTCTTGCTGAAGATCTGTTTCAGGTGCTTTCTGATGGTTTCGTAGGCGACGCCGAGCATTTCGGCGATTTCATCGAGGCGGTATCCGCGCGCCAGGTAGGCGGCGACACGGGATTCGGCGGCGGTGAGGCCGTAGAGTTGACGGAGCCGGGTTTCATCAATCTCGGCCGTGTGGTCCGGGTCGCCAAGGAAGACGACGGCGGCAGGGGTGTCGAGACCGAGATCCGGTTTGCGCGTCGGCCAGATCATGACCGACAGGGGTCTCAGATTGGCGGACCGACTGACCGAAAAGGTGATCATTTCCGGTTGACGATTGGTGTCGGCGACACCGATGGATTCGGTGAGGAGATCGCGGAAGCGGGTACGCCGGCCTTCGCGATCGACCTCGAGGCCGCCGCGCCCGACGGTGAGGACGTCTCGGGAAGCCATGATCTCTCGGGCGACCCGATTGGCGGCGATGACGATACCGCCAGCAGACAGCAGGATGACACCCACCGGCATCGCGTCGAGGGCGTCGAGGGCAATCTGCCGAATGTGTTGGCTGCGCCGCAGCGTCTGGCCGGCGCGCAGACCCCGTTGTAGATAGGGAAGCAACCGTTGCATTAGTCCGACCGCTTCGCTGCCGAAGGGACCTTGGGCCGCCGGCCGCGCCAGCACCAGGAATTGCACCCGGCTGCCTTGTCGTTCCAGCACCCCGAACATCTGGTGGTTGAGGCCTTGCGGTTGCAACCAGTGGAGAGCGAACTCGCTCGTCGGTGCGGTTTCATCGCTCACCAGGTCATTGTCCGCCGATGCGGTACCAGGTGTTTGGAAAAATTCCTCGTTTTGCAACCAGGGGTTCTGGGCGACGTAGTACTCGCCGTAAGTTCGGACCGACTCGACGTCGATGCCGATCGACTGTTCCAGACCACCCATTCCGAGGGAAAAGTCATGCCACGCCAACGCGCAGGCGGTCGCGTCAACCGCTTCGCACAGCTTCATCAACGCTGTCGGCCAAAACCGGGGATCCATGCTGGCCCCGTAAAAATCCGAGACAATGTCAACGAGAGCGCCTGAACCAATTGAAGTCATATCTTGCATCACTTGTACTCCTAGACGAGGGTGTTATACCACCATTACGGGAAAACGCAACCCCCAATAGTGATGAAAGACGGAAAACTATGTATGATTGTATTGGTAGACGCACTAAATGCTTGTACTATATTACAAAAAGCTCGTTAAAATTGCATTTATTTCGGGCGCGGTGATGGGGTGAATCGCTTCAGCGGGAAGCGAAAAGCCGTCGATACGGAGGCGTGACGACGCGGACGCCGCGGGTGGGGAACATGAGGCCAACCTGGGGCGACACTCTGGTATGTCGTGATCGGACGGCTATACTGATGCCGGATGGTGACGTATGGATGACAGATGATTGTTTTTGATCTCGGTTGCTCGCGGGGGCACCGTTTCGAAGCGTGGTTCCGCGATGGTTCGTCGTTCGATCAGCAGCGTTCGGACAGGGAAATCGCGTGTCCGATGTGCGGTGACCGGGAAATCGCGAAAGCACCGATGGCGCCTCATGTCGCCACCACCGTGCGGCATGCGGATGCCTCGCACGAAAAGAAAGATCGCCGGATTGAGGTGCGCAAATTCCTTGAACGCGTGCGCCAGCACGTGGAGACGACGTGTGACTACGTCGGCGCGAGTTTCCCGGAGGAGGCTCGGCGCATTCACTACGGCGAGAGCGATGCGCGCGGCATATACGGCGAGGCCGACCACAAGGAGGCGAAGGAACTTCGCGACGAAGGGATCGATGTCCACCCGATCCCGTGGCTGCCCAAGAGGAGCAGCTGAAGGCGCTACGATCTCTGGTTGCTTCTAAAGCGGCCCGGTGTCCCTGGCCGCGAACGCCAGGTAGTTTACCGACAAGTCATCCGACAGAGACCATTGGTCACTCAGCGGGTTATAGGTCATCCCCGCGAGTTCCTTGATCGCGAACCCGTGGCGGCGCATGACGGCGCCGAGTTCGGATGGTTTCACGAATTTGCGCCAGTCGTGCGTTCCCGGCGGCAGCCACCTGAGGATGTATTCGGCGCCGACCTTGGCGAGCGCCAGAGACTTCGCGGTCCTGTTCAAGGTCGCGGCGACCAGGGCGCCATGGGGCCGCATGAGACGGGCGCCGGCGGCGAAGAAGGCGTCGAGATCCGCCACATGCTCCACCACTTCCAAGGCCAGAACCACGTCGAAGCTTCGTTCCTCTCCGACCAGATCTTCCGGCGCGGCGTGGCGATAGGTGATATCGAGGTCCATTTGGCGGGCGTGCTCGTCGGCGATGCGGACACTGCGGTCTTCCGCGTCGATCGCCGTGACCTGCGCGCCGAGTCGGGTGACGGGTTCCGCAACGAGCCCGCCGCCGCAACCGATGTCCAACACCTCCACACCGGCAAGCGGCTTTACGCTTTGGGGATCGCGGCCAAAATGATCGGTCAGGACGTTGCGTACGAAGGCGATCCGGGTGGGGTTGAGGCGATGAAGCGGCCGGAAATCACCGTCGGGATCCCACCAGGCATCGGCGATGGCGGCGAAACGAGCGACCTCGTCGGGCGCGGTCGTTCCCCGAGCCGCGTTTGCATCGGTCGTTGGGTTTTCCGAAACGGTGGTATCTCGGTCCATGTTGCATTCGCCCTGTTTCGTGGTGCACCGGATTCGCGGTGCACCGCTTGCGTTGCCGCGCCGTTGCGGGTATCTATGCCGGGCCGCGTTGCCGCGGCAGGCTCCGGAAAAGGCTACCCGTGAGCCGCCCTTAACTCTCCCAGAAAGGTTTTTCGTTGCCTGGCGGTCGCCAACGGCTGGTTGTCGGCAGGAGTAATCGTAAATGGCTCGACTGGTTCAAAAATACGGCGGTACGTCCGTTGGCACTATCGAACGAATACGTGCTGTCGCGCAATCGGTAAAACGCGCCGTTGACGACGGACATCAGGTGGCGGTCGTGGTTTCGGCCATGGCCGGACAAACGGACAAACTGGTCGAACTCGTGGCGTCCATCAGCGGTCTCCACGATGCGCGCGAGTACGACACCGTCGTCGCCACCGGCGAGCAGGTCACCACGGCATTGCTGGCGCTAGCCCTGCAGGAGCAGGGCATTGCGGCGCGGTCGTGGCAAGGCTGGCAAATTCCCGTTCGTACCGATACCGCCCATGGCCGCGCCCGCATCATCGATATCGACGCATCGGAACTGAACCGGCGCTTGGAAAATGGCGAGGTCGCCGTGGTCGCCGGTTTTCAGGGATTGGCGCCGGACAACCGCATCGCCACCCTGGGCCGCGGCGGATCGGATACCAGC
>JAHCKI010000014.1 GCA_026125865.1 Rhodospirillales bacterium | reverse complement strand
GGCGCCTTCATCATGTCGAGCTACACGGAAATCCCCTATCTCAATATCATCGCCGTGGCCGCCCTGCCGGCGCTGATGTATTTCCTGTCCGTTGCCTTCTGGGTCCGTATCGAAGCGAAGCGGCTGAACATTGGCGTGGTCGACACCGGCGACAGCCCGCGGATGATCGAGGTTTTGAAGGACGGCGGACATTCCCTGATCCCCATCGCCGTTCTCATCGGACTGCTGATCTACGGCTTTACACCCACTTACGCCGCCGGCATCAGCATCATTTCCGTTGTTTTGGCCTCCTGGCTGTCGCCACACCGAATGGGTCCGTGGGCGATCCTCGAAGCCCTGGCGCTCGGCGCCCGCAACATGATCAGTGTCGCGGTGCTTCTGGTGGCGGTCGGACTGATCGTCAACGTCATCGGCACTACCGGTATCGGCAACACCTTCTCGCTGATGGTCAACGACTGGGCCGGCGGCAGCCTGATCATCACCATCGTGCTGGTCGCGCTGGCTTCACTGGTCCTCGGCATGGGTTTGCCGGTCACCGCTGCCTATATCGTCCTCGGCACCCTGTCCGCTCCCGCCATCTATGATCTGATCGTACAGAGCCACCTCGTCGACGCGTTCGCGAACGGCATGGTGCCGGAAGCCGCGCGAACCGTGTTGTTGCTGGTTTCCCCCGAGGCGGCGGTCTCACCAGGAGTGCCCATGCCGGCGGATCAGGCGGCCGCTCTCGTTAGCCAAATCCCTCCCGACATGAAAGCCATGGTGGTCGAACAAACGCTTGATGCCGCGTTGTTGTCCACGGCCCTGCTATCGGCGCACATGATCATCTTCTGGCTGTCGCAGGACAGCAACGTGACCCCGCCGGTGTGCTTGACCGCCTTTGCGGCGGCGGCGATCGCCGACACACCACCCATGGCGACTGGATTGACGGCCTGGAAGATCTCCAAGGGCCTCTACATCGTGCCGCTGCTGTTTGCGTATACGCCGTTTCTTTCCGGCGACGTCGTCGAGGCGCTGACGATTTTTGTGTTCGGAACCGTCGGTGTCTACGGACTGACGGCGGCTATGCAAGGATTTGCGGAAAAGCCGCTCAACCTACCTTTCCGCCTTGCGTTCGCGGCCATTGGCGCGCTGCTGCTGTGGCCTATTGCTTTGCTGCCGAAGGTCGGCGGTCTCATCGTTTTTATTGCCTTGATGGTTTTGAGCGACCGCCTGTCGAAACCGAAGGCGGCTCCCGTCACGTAGCCGCGACCGCTTTCGGCGCCCACGCCGTCACGACCACGGCGCGGCCGGCCTGAGTTCGCATCACCTTGGGCCGTACGATCTGGTAAGCGCCCGGCGTTGTTTCGGCGCGGGCGAATGCGGTCTGAATTGCCTTGAACGACATCACCGAACGGGGCCCCTGCTTGCGAGCATCGCGGTAGGCCTCCGTTTCCTTGATCATCCGCGAGAGATAGTCGGTCGTGTGGTGCCCGAAACGCCGCCAGACCCCCCTCAGCACGGCCTCGACTTGCGATGGCAAAAATAGCGACGGATCCACATTGGGACGCCCCTTGGAAAAGGCGATGTAGATGTTTGGCTCAATCGGACCAGGATCGTCAGCGACGAAAACCGCCGGCATCAGCATTTGCCCGTCGTGGAGAACGGCGTAATAGGCTTGCGCAAGAAAGAGCAACCGCTGCAGTTTCTGCGGCTGCACGTGCTCGCCGGCATCAAGAGCGGTGTCAATGAACCAAAACGCGATGTCGAATGCGGAATCGACGGCTGTAGGCATACCAACTCACTCCCACACTTCCCATTTCATGTATGGATTTCTGGCCGAATTTGGACTGGACGATACGGCTCTATGGTTAAGAAACGGTTATCGACAACAGAACGGTCGACGACAGTGAACACGGCCGAGCCGAAGCCAAGGAGGTTTTCTCAAGCTTGGCGTTGGGGCGGAGTTGCCTTTCTCCTGGTTGGCGCCCTTGTCGTGGCGACGTTTGCTTTTCGCCACGATCTCGTCACCCATGCGATACGCATTGCTCTCGACACCAGCGACGCAAATCCGGTCAATTTCCGGGTGGAGGAAGCAAACTTCGATCGGCTGGTGTTGTCGGCGATCCATGCCGGACCGGAAGCGGCGGTCAAGATCGAGCGACTGATCGTCGCCTATACGCCGACCGCATTGATGGACCGTCGGATCGATCGGCTCGACATCGATGGGTTGACGGTACACCTGCAGGCGAACGAAGACGGTGTATCCATCGCCGGCCTCGACGCCATCCAAGGGCGACCGGACAATGACGACGGCCGCAATTGGACAATCGAAACGGTTGCTCTCAAGGATGCCGTCATATCGATGGACGCCCCGGTGGGGTCTCGAATGACCATCAACGGGGACATACGCGCCATTGCCGACGATCGCTTTCACGGCGCTTTGCACTTTGACGGTGTTCTACGGGTACCCGGAGCCACGTCTACCGATGTCGAAGGCGCTATCGAGTTTACCGCGTCTTCGACATCCGTCGAGACTGCTCAACTGACGCTTAGAACGCCAAACCTGCCCTTCCCTCACCTCGATGACGCCCAACTTGACGCTGTCGCAACGTTAAAGGGCAAGGAAATCGAGACTAAGGGTACGATCAAATCACGGCAGGGAGACGTCTTGTTCGAAATAGCCGGCGCCATACCGGATGACGGAGATTGGCGTTCGCTGCGCGGTACCGGAACGATAGCCGCCAACCTTGCCGATGTCGCCATCTCCGAAGCCAATGCCACGCTCTCGGCCGTGGGGCAAATAGCGGCGGTGATCACCTCGGACGGCTTGAGTGTGACGGCGCTTAAGCCGCTTGAATTCAAGGCATTGACGCCAAGTGGTCCGATGACGGCTCGCGTTGAGCCGAACGACGCACCGATGTTGGAAGTTCAGCACGAGCAGGGACGTTTCCGCTCAGCGATGCTTCATGTTGCCGACGCCACGGTCTCCGGTGCCGATCATGTGGTCCAATTTACCGAGGGTGATGCCGTCATCACCCTTGAACCGACGCCGATGGTGGCGGTGCGATCTCTCACCGTGACCGACCTCAGCAAGTCGCGATTGGCGCCACCTCTCAACATTTCCGGGCGGGCGACGCTGGAACAAACGCGCATACCGTTCGATGCAACGATGACGGCGGCGGACGAAAAAATGCGCGTCGATGTCACGGGGACCTGGAACCGCGATACCGAAACCGCCGAAGCCGACATCCGAATGCACCCCGTTCGTTTCGCTCCCGGGAACCTGCAGCCGAAGGATCTGGCACCCACCCTGAATGCTCCGATTTCAAATGTGAAAGGCCGGGTATCGGCCCAAGGCACCCTGGCTTGGCGAGACGGCCGCTTGCGGCCGAACCTGCTCGTCCGCATCGAGAAAACGGAGATGGAGGTCCAGGGCTTCCACCTGCAGGGCCTCGCCGGCGCCGTCCGCGTCATCGGTTTCGATCCGCCGCGTACGCCGCGTGGCCAAAGGATAAAAATCGACCGAGTCATGGCGGGCGTGCCGATGACCGATGCCGACATACGGTTTCAACTCGATGCCCGGCAACGGGTTCACATCGAGAGCGCCACCGTCAACCTCCTCGGCGGCCGAGCCAGCCAATCCAATGCGATATTCGACACCGCCAAGACGCGCTACCAAGGGACGCTCGATCTCACGGGCGTGAGCCTGCAGGCGTTGTTGGACCTAGTCGAACTGGACGGATCAACCGCCACCGGTCATGTGGGAGGCCGCATACCTATCACCTTCGAAAGCGGAAAGGTCAGCATCACCGGTGGAACATTGTCGACCGAATCGCCGGGCGTTCTCCGCTACATACCCTTGACCACGCCGACGTCCTTGTTAAATCAGGGAGAGGGAGTCACTCTTGCCCTACGGGCCTTGGAGAACTTCCACTATCAGTCTCTTGGCGTTGGAATCGACGGGGGTGCCGGGCGCGGATGGACGAGCCGACTGCAAATCGCTGGCAAGAACCCTGATTTCATGGAAGGATATCCGTTCGCGTTCAATATTAATTTGAGCGGCGATCTTGATAAGGTTTTACTCAGCGCCCTGTTGGGATTGACTTTGCCGGACCGAATCCAGGAAAGGCTGGAACGAAAATGACTATGCTCTTACGCGTGCAACCGCGACCGCAAACTTCGATCCTCAATCGGATCTTCCCACACTGGATCCTGCTTGCAGGTTTGCCTCTCGCTTTCCTTACGGCCGCATGTACGCCGCGGGTTGCCGTGGAGGCGCCCAAAGAACCCATCACCATCAACATGAACGTGAAAATCGAGCACGAAGTTCGAATCAAGGTCGACAGGGAACTGGATGACCTGTTCAACAAAAATCCGGAGCTATTCTGATGGTCACCATGGAAAGTACACCCAATCTCCGGCAGGGCACGCTCACCACACTTCTCGCCGCCACGATCCTGGCCGTGAGTCTGCTTTTCTCCTCGCCGCTGCGTGCCCAGTCCCTTGATGGTGCCAAAGCCGCGGGCCAGATCGTCGAGCAAGCAAATGGTATGCTGGCGGCGTGTCCTGGAGCGCCCGCTTCGGTTTCGGGACTTGTCGAGAGCATTAACGCCAAACGGCTTCAACAGTACCAGGATATCGCCTCAAAGACCGGGGCAACCATTACCCAGGTTCAGGCGCGCGCCGGCGCCAAACTCCGACAGTCGTCGCCTGGAGGCTGCAAGTAATAATATCTACGAGCGGATATCCCATTCTTGACCGGGCGCTGGACTGGCTGAGCCGAGAACACATGGTCGCCATCGCCATGGTGATCGACACGTGGGGATCATCTCCTTGTCCGCCCGGCAGCCTCTTGGCCGTCTGCGATGACGGCCGTTTCGAAGGGTCCGTTTCCGGCGGCTGTATCGAGGGATCGGTGGTGACCGAAGCCCTCGGACTCCTGGATGGCGGCCACCCGCGACTCAAAGAGTACGGCATCCCCGACAACCAAGCCTGGGAGGCGGGTTTGGCCTGCGGCGGTCGTCTCAGCGTGTTCATCGCGGGTGTCGACGATGCAGCGCTGTTTCGAGCGTTGATCGAAGGCTCGCCAGCGGCGCTCGTGACCGACCTCAAAACCGGGCGGCACGCCATTGTGGGGCCTGACCACGTCACCGGCGACATCCCCATGAGCGCGGAGGAAATCGCCGACGCGCGCCAAGCGCTCCTTGCGGACACCAGCCGCCGTATTACCAGCGACAAAGCACGGCTTTTCGCGGCCAGTTTCAATCCGCGGCCGCAAGTGATCATCGTCGGGGCCGTCCATATCGCCCAGTCCCTGGCGCCCATGGCGCGCATGGCCGGTTTCGACGTGGTCGTCATCGACCCTCGCCTGACCTTCGCGTCTTCCGAACGCTTTCCCGGCGTCACCTTGAACCACCAATGGCCGGACGAGGCCCTCACGGCAACCGGCCTCGGCGCCCATAGCGCCGTGGTCGCCCTATCCCACGACCCCAAGCTTGACGATCCGGCCTTGGATGCTGCGTTGCGATCCCATGCCTTCTATATCGGCGCCCTCGGCAGTCGCGGAACCCAGGCGAAACGGCTCGACCGGCTTCGCTCATTGGGCTTTGCCGAGTCCGACCTTGCCCGCATCCACGGCCCCATCGGTCTCGACCTCGGCGGCCGCAAGCCGGCCGAAATCGCCGTCGCCATCCTCGCCCAGATCATCGCCGCGCGATACGGAAAGCCAGCGGAGCGGCCCGGACCTGTCGGAGCCGGCTAAATATAGAACTCCGCCATGGGCGCGAAGCCGTTGAACCGTTGCGAGGCATAGACGGACGTATAGGCCCCGGCCGACAGCAATTCCACCCGATCGCCGGTCTTCAGTTTCAGCGGCAGTGTGTACGGATTTTTCTCGTAAAGGATGTCCGCACCGTCGCACGTTGGACCCGCGATAATGACCGGCCCCTCGTCGCTGCCGTCATAGGGGGTCGCCACCGGATACCGGATGGCTTCGTCCATGGTTTCCGCCAGACCACCGAACTTTCCGACATCGAAATAGACCCAGCGCACATCGTCGTCGTAGTTCTTCTTGGAGATCAGGACGATTTCGGTTCCGATGACGCCGGCTTCAGCGGCGATTGAGCGTCCGGGTTCGATGATCATTTCCGGCATATGGTTGCCGAAGTACCGTGTTGCGGATTGCATGATCGTATCGGCAAAGCTCTCGATGGGCGGCAAGTCATCACCACGATAGCGCGCCGGGAAACCGCCACCGAGATTGAGCATTCGAAGCTCGATCCCGGCATCGCGAAGGTCCGAAAACACCATCGCGGCACGTCCCATAGCGATGTCCCAGACAGCAGGATCCGTTTGCTGTGAGCCCACATGAAAAGATATGCCGTGCGGATCAAGTTTCAAATCAGCCGCCTGCTTCATGAGATCGCAGGCCATTTCCAATTCGCAACCAAACTTGCGGCTCAATGGCCAGCGCGCGCCTTCGCTGGTCGTCAGGATTCGGCAATAGACGCGGGATCCCGGCGCCTCTTCGGAAAGCTTATGCAGTTCTTCGATGCTGTCAAAGGCGTAGAGCCGAACACCTTTTTCGTACGCGTGAGCAATGTCACGCCGCTTCTTGATGGTGTTGCCGAAGGAAATTCGGGCCGGGTCGCCGCCGGCCTCAAGGCTTTGATCGACCTCCCAGGCACTCGCCGCGTCAAAATGCGAACCAAGGCCGACGAGCGTTTCCAACACCGGTAAAGCCGGGTTTGCCTTGACTGCATAGTAGACTTCTGCTCGCGGCAGCGCGCGGCGAAGCTTGACATAGTTTTCCGTCACGACGTCCAGATCCACCACAAGAAAGGGGGATTCCGGGCGGCGTTGCTCCAAAAAGCGTTGAATTTTCGGGGTCATGCTCCCTCACCCACATAAGCAACCAGAATCACGCTATTGAGCGCAGCACCCCGAAAACGGGTCTGCGACCGGTCACATACGGTCAGACGCCGAAAAAGCGTCCTATGCGAGATTCAGACTGGAGTGGGGATTTTTCCTGCCAAGAAGGAACATGTATGACAGGCGGTAGCCGCAATCTTCGTCCATGACCGAAAACAACGCCACGTTCTCCTGCATGCCGGCCTAGATTCCAACCGGCGGTTCACTCCTCAGAACAAGACCTTTTGCCGCAAGTGCAGAGTCCCATGCGAGCAACGGAGGACAGGCTTATAATGGAGATGCTCCGGAAAGGAAAGCGGTTTTCATGACCTTTTGGTTCACTCAAATCAAGCCGGCCAACGGGGATGACGGATCGGCGTAGCGCTTTTTCGCCATCCGCCCCGCGCGATAGGCAAGACGCCCGGACTCGACCGCCAGCTTCATCGCTCGCGCCATGAGAATGGGATCGCCGGCTTCGGCAATCGCTGTATTCATAAGCACACCATCGCATCCCAATTCCATGGCAACGGCCGCGTCGGACGCGGTACCCACACCGGCATCGACGAGAACCGGAACCGTCGCCTGTTCAACGATGAGGCGAATGTTCACCGGATTTTGAATTCCGAGACCCGAACCGATCGGCGCCGCAAGCGGCATGATCGCGACACAGCCGATGTCCTCCAGGCGCTTGGCGAAGATCGGGTCATCGGTGCAATAGACCATGACCTTGAACCCTTCGCCGACCAATTGTTCGGCGGCGGCCAGGGTTTCGGTCATGTGGGGATAGAGGGTTTTCTGGTCGCCGAGCACCTCGAGCTTGACCAGATCCCAGCCGCCGGCCTCACGTGCCAATCGCAACGTGCGGACAGCGTCATCGGCGGTATAACATCCGGCTGTGTTGGGCAGGTAGGTGTAGGTCTTGGGGTCGACGTAGTCGACCAGCATGGGCTGATTGGGATCGGTGATATTTACCCGCCGCACGGCGACCGTAACGATTTCCGCGCCCGAAGCCTGGATCGCCTTCGCGGTTTCCTCGAAATCCTTATATTTGCCGGTGCCCACCAAAAGCCGCGAGCGGTAGCGATTTCCCGCGACCACCAAATCGTCGTCGTACTCCGGACTGCCGCCACCGATGAAATGCACGACTTCAAAGGAGTCCCCATCGGCGATCGGCGTTTCGCCGTAGGCTGATCGAGGCACAATTTCCCTGTTGCGTTCGACCGCCACTTTGCGCGCATCCAGACCAATCGCCGAGAGCATTTGCTCGACGGTCAACGGCACCTCGAAAGCTTTGGTTTCGCCGTTAATTGATATTTGCATGGAACTCGCCTACCCCAACCTTGCTTCGCTTTCCTAACATAGTCCAACCCTATGGTTACGCAACAACACCCCATGTTATAAACGTAGCATGACGCAACCAGCGACAATTCTGGTCCTCAATGGGCCCAATCTCAATCTCCTCGGGAGTCGAGAGCCCGAGATCTACGGCCATGAGACGCTCGCCGATATCGAAGTCTTATGCAGGCGCAAAACCGAGAGCTTCGGCGCCCGTCTGATGTTTCATCAGAGCAATCACGAAGGCGAGCTCGTGGACCACATCCAGACGGCGCGTGGCAATGCCGACGCCATCATCCTCAACGCGGGCGCCTATACGCATACGTCCATCGCCATACTCGACGCTCTCGGAACCGTCGCCATGCCGATTTATGAGGTTCATCTTTCGAACATTCATCGGCGTGAATCGTTTCGTCATCGCTCCTTTGTCTCACGGGTGGCCGATGGTGTGATTTGTGGTTTCGGGAGTCTCGGATACGAATTGGCGATCGAGGCCGCTGCTAGGAAACTTGGCCTCGAACCGGTTCCCTGACGTGTCCCGACATCGGACAGATGCCTTTCCGTAGAGCGGCATGGAGGCAGCCATTCGGGCCATTGGTGAAACCGACCATCTAACGCCGGAAATGTTGCTCCGAGCCTACGCCATCGGAATTTTTCCCATGGCGGAGAACGCTCGGGACCCGAATGTGTTTTGGATCTCTCCACAGCGGCGAGGGATCATACCGCTGGACGGTTTCCGCATTCCGCGGCGATTGCGTCGAACCGTCCGACGGAAGCCTTTCGAAATTCGCTTCAACCACGCGTTTGCTTCTGTCATGCACGCCTGCGCCGAGCAGAGAGAGCAACGCCATGAAACCTGGATCAATGGAACCATTTTGCGCGGATACACCGCGCTTCATCGTATCGGGCACGCTCACAGCGTCGAGGCCTGGAACGATGGCCGTCTGGTTGGCGGACTTTACGGAGTCTCTCTCGGTGGCGCCTTTTTCGGCGAAAGCATGTTTTCAATCGAGACGGACGCCAGCAAGGTTGCTCTTGTGTATTTGATCGCGCGCTTGCGCCGCGGTGGTTTCGACCTCCTCGACATCCAATTCGTCACCGACCACCTACGCCAATTCGGCGCCGAGGAAATCAGCGCCGAGGACTACCTGCAGCGACTTGACGAGGCGCTATTGAAATCGGCGGTGTTTTATTCCGATTTGGTCTCCGAGGCCGAAGATTTGGCCGTTGAATCGCTGTTGGCGCAATCAAGGACCCAAACATCGTAAACGGCGTGGTCCATCGCGGAAACCGCCGGACTCGAGGCAAACATCCAACCACGGAACAGACTGGTCGCGGTTCCTCCCGGCTTCGTCTCCCAGATGTCGACGAAAGCCGCAGCCTCAGGTCGCTCTTCCGGTGGTGTTTTGTCACATGTGCGCGCCACGATCTCCAGACTCCCGAACCGCACCGTTTCACCAACCGGGGCTTCGATCGTCGACACACGCGCCGTTACCTTGTCGAGACCGCGAAGCACCGCGATCTCGTAGGGCTCGGCCTCCGAAGGCGCGTTTACCAGTAGACCGAGCGACAACACGGCCGGGAACAACACGCCCATTCGGGTCGGTGGCAACGTCAAAACAAAACCCACGACTATCTTGCCTTTCCTTTGCCTGCTGCTTCCTTGACCGCCGAAAAACGGAGCCGAACGTAGTCGACCGTCCATGTTCCATCTGCCGCGCGTAACTTTGGCGCCAACAGCGACCGAATTTCCGCGATCAAGGTGTCTCTGTCGCGTTCCGGCACTTGCTTCAAGAATGTTTCGGCGAATGTCTCCAGCCATCCGGCAATATCGCCGGGAAGCGGCGTCGGCCGCGGAATCAGGTCGACCATTTCCGCCCGGAAGCCACCTTCTTCTAGCAGGTGACGAAACTCTTGAACCGTCGGAAAGACCCAAGGATACACGGCGCCGGCGTCTAGGCCTCGCCGCGACAGCGCCGCGCGAATCGCGTCTTCGACCATCCGCACATTGCCGCTGCCGCCCATTTCGCCCACAAACCGGCCGTTGGGTTTCAGCGCTTCGGCAACACCCCGGACAACACCGGAAAGATCGCGCATCCAATGCATCGCCGCATTGCTGAACACGGCATCAAACTCTTGGTGAAAATCAAGGCCCATCCCGTCCATGACGCGCGCGTCGATACCGCGCGACAGTGCCGCCGCAACCTGCTCTCCGCTTGCATCAACACCGACCACCCGAGCACCCGCGGCCACCAATGCTTCCGTCAAGGCACCATCGCCGCATCCGAGATCCAGTATGCTTTCACCCGGTTTCGGCGCCAGCAACGCGACAACCGGCTGCCCCAGGTCGGACACGAAGCGGGCATTCCGCGCGTAGCGTTCGGGATCCCAGTCCTGTATGGTTTCAACCAAGCCTACTGATCTTTCTTCGAGGCGCTCGTGGCCAGAAAGATGATATCGCCCACTTGATCTTCGAGGGACTTGAAGGCGCGCGTTTGGGCGATCCTGCCGCCCGGCTCGATCATGGTTTTGGAAGACCCCGGATCGAGGCGCACGTATTTGCCGCCCAGGAGGCCATCACTGCCGACCACCGCGACCGTATCGTCCGGAAGTTTGATGTCATTGACAATGGTCATGGTGACAACGGCGTCGAATGTTTCCGGGTCCAGATTGTTTTCGACGACCTTGCCCACCTTGATCCCGCTGATTCTGACGTCGCTTCCGACACCGAGACCTCCGATCTTGTAAAAGCTCGCGACCACAGGGTATCCGGTCGGCGCCCCAATTTCCGCGCTGACGTAGGCGAAGTATACGAAGAGCCCGGCAACGACGAGGACGACCGCGCCCATGACGGTCTCGATGACGTGTCTGCGCATGGTTACTCCCGCTTCTCGGTCTCGTTGTTCCCGCGAACGCTCTTGCCTTGCGCAATGATCAGGTCGAGAAGGTCAGAGACAATGAGCGAATCCTGCGTGTAGGCGATCACATCGCCGTCGGCCAAACTCTCTTCCTCGGCACCCGGTGACAGGGTAACGAACTTTGAGCCGAACAAACCATCGGTATGGATCGCCGCTGCAGTATCGGTAGGCAATTCCACGGCAGAGTCGATGCGAAGCGTGATGTTGGCGCGATAGTCGCTGTGCAGTTCCATGGCGTGCACCGTGCCGATCGGTATCCCCGACAGCAGCACGGCGTCCCCGACACGCAACCCGTCAACCCGATTGAAACTTGCGAAAAGTTGGTACTGACCAATCCTGGCCTCGGCCTCTGACGCGCCGTCCCCGTACGAACCTCCCACCGCAAGGGCAAGCCCGACTACCGCGATCGCACCGATTGCGATCTCGCGAATTTCCGTTCGCGTCACTGAACGCCTCTTCGCTTTCTCCAACTTTCAGTCATCGCGCGGACCTCCAAGCCATTTGGTGTGTCCCGAACTATTCTGGGCTCCAGGCTTCGTAGTCGCCGGTTGCCGATGACCTCTTGCTACCATGCAAATCATGACCCTTGGGCCGGTAGGCGTAAGCCGTCCCCGTCAGGTTGGGCAGGTGTTCCCGCTGCCACGGCCGCTTGTCCGAGTCATCAGCGGTGGAGATTTCGACGGTATGGTGCAACCAGGCGTGCCACTCGGCCGGCACTTTACTCGCTTCCACCGTGCCCTTGAAAATGACCCAACGCCGTTCGCGGCCGTAACGGTCGAGCTTCCGGTTCCTGGCACGGTAGTAACGGTTCCCGAAAGAATCCGTACCGACGTGTTCGCCATTTAAACGGGAAAACAGAATAGTGCCGATATGCGCCATCTTTCCTCGCTCAACCGATTGCCTAGCCGGCGCACTATGGCACCGGCCACGGTCCCCGTCCATAGCCTCGGAGATTCGCGAGCGTACGGCAATACGGTCCCACTTCGAATTCCCGACAATTGGCTTGGCCTCACCGGTTCTCAACCGATCCTTGTTGCAAAGGCTTGATTCTCGCTTTCCGATCAATTTCGGAGCCGACGGCCCTTGATGCCCCGCCTCGAAACAAACAATATCGTGTATCTGCCGCGCCCCACGACATCAAAATCTTGTCTGTCAGCACGGATGCCGCTTGACTCTAAATCTAGATCGTGGCCTAGATATCGCACTCTACAGGTCGTCCCTACCCGTCATTTTGTGGGTTCCATAATATCAAGCGGGGTGAATTGGAGCGACGTGTCATCAGGGGAACAGGTCTTGGCATACTGGGCAGTGGACCAAGGCGAAGGCTTGCTATTTTAGGTTGTTGCCTAAACAGCCAACGGGAGGCAAAGCAAGGCATCATGCGTATCGAGCGACTGTTTACGGATACAAAGTCCTCGCCCTACGATTCAGTTGATTGGCGAATGACGACGAGCGAGATCCGCAATCCTGACGGATCGATCGTTTTTCGCCAGGAGGAAATCGAGGTTCCGGCCGAATGGTCGCAAGTTGCCTGCGATGTCCTTGCTCAAAAGTATTTCCGGCGGGCCGGTGTACCGGCGCACCTCACCACGGTGGACGAACCGGACATCCCCTACTGGCTGCGTTGCCGCAAGGCCGACGAACAGGCGCTCTCCGAATTGGCCGAGGACAAGCGATACGCTGGCGAGAACAGCGCCCGCGAGGTTTTTGACCGTCTCGCCGGAACCTGGACGTACTGGGGTTGGAAGGGCGGATATTTCGATTCGGAGGACGATGCTCGCGCGTTTTTCGACGAAATGCGGTTCATGTTGTGCCACCAGATGGGCGCACCGAATTCGCCGCAGTGGTTCAATACCGGCCTGCATTGGGCATACGGCATCGATGGGCCGCCACAGGGTCACTTCTACGTGGATCACAAGACCGGCGAGGTCGCGCCATCGGCGTCGGCCTATGAACGGCCGCAGCCTCATGCTTGTTTCATCCAGAGCATCAATGACGACCTCGTCAACGAGGGCGGCATCATGGATCTCTGGATTCGCGAGGCTCGGTTATTCAAGTACGGTTCCGGCACCGGCACCAATTTCTCGCGGCTGCGCGCAGAGAGTGAACCGCTTTCCGGCGGCGGTTGTTCTTCGGGCTTGATGAGTTTTCTCAAAATCGGCGACCGCGCCGCGGGTGCCATCAAATCCGGCGGCACCACCCGCCGCGCCGCCAAAATGGTGGTCGTGGATGTTGATCACCCGGATATCGAAGAATTCGTTACCTGGAAGGTGCGCGAAGAAGAAAAGGTGGCGGCGCTGGTCGCCGGCTCGCATCTGACACGTACGCATTTGTATGCCGTTCTAGCCGCCTGTGGCGATGACAGCGGAAATCAAGATGACAGTTCCGCCGATCGCTTTGACCCCAAACGCAACCGGGCCCTGAAGACGGCAATCGTCGCCGCGCGGCGATCGATGGTCCCGGAGACCTATATTCAACGGGTCATCGAGTTGGCGCGTCAGGGTGCCAACGATATCGACTTCCCAGAATTCTCCACGGACTGGGATTCGGAGTCCTATCTCACCGTTTCCGGCCAGAACGCCAACAACAGCGTCCGCGTCACCAATGCCTTTCTCGACGCCGTGCAAGCTGATACCGAATGGTCCCTGACCCGTCGTGTCGATGGCGCTGTCGCCAAGACCGTGGGCGCCCGCGATCTGTGGAACCGAATCACCCGGGCAGCCTGGGCCTGCGCCGATCCCGGCCTTCAATTCGACACCACCATCAACGAGTGGCACACCTGTCCCAATAGCGGCCGCATCAACGCTTCGAACCCGTGCTCCGAGTACATGTTCCTGGACGATACGGCCTGTAACTTGGCTTCCCTCAACCTGCTCACATTCCAACGCGAGGACGGCACTTTCGACATCCCGTCCTTCGAGCACGCAGTGCGGTTATGGACATTGGTGCTGGAAATTTCGGTGATGATGGCTCAGTTCCCGTCGCACCGGATCGCCCAGTTGAGCTACGAGTTCCGCACGCTGGGTCTCGGATTCGCCAATATCGGCGGCTATCTGATGGCTGCAGGCGTTCCCTACGACTCCAAAGCCGCTCGAAGCATATGCGGCGCCATTTCAGCGCTGATGACAGGGGCCTCCTATGCGACGTCCGCCGAGATTGCGCGGGAACTGGGCCCGTTTTCCCGCTTCGCCGAGAACCGCGACGCCATGCTGCGGGTCGTGCGCAACCACCAGCGCGCCGCTCACGGCCGATCGCGCGGATACGAAGAGTTGTCGATACCGCCGGTGTCCCTCACCACGTCCGCTAATCCCGATCCGGAACTGGTGACGGCGGCGCGCAACGCCTGGGACCGGGCGCTCGCATTGGGTGAGAAACACGGCTATCGCAATGCCCAAACATCGGTCGTTGCGCCGACGGGTACCATCGGCTTGGTCATGGACTGCGACACCACCGGGATCGAGCCGGACTTCGCCCTCGTCAAATTCAAGAAGCTGGCGGGCGGCGGTTATTTCAAGATCATCAACCGCACCGTCCCGACGGCCTTGATGCGGTTGGGCTACAATGACGATGAGATCGAGGCCATCGTCCGTTACGCCGTCGGTCACGGCAAGCTTGATGGCGCTCCAGTCATCAACCCCGAGACGCTAGCGGCCAAGGGTTTCACCAAAGACGCGATCAATGCCGTCAATCGCGCCATTGCCGACGCCTTCGACATTCGTTTCGCCTTCAACCGGTGGACACTCAGCGAAACGTTCTGTACCGACACTCTCGGCATCAACCTGGAAAACCTCAACGATCCCACCTTCTGCATACTGTCTGCGCTCGGCTTTTCCCGCGAAGACATCGATGCCGCCAACACCTACGCCTGTGGCGCCATGACGTTGGAAGGCGCACCGGCGCTCAAGGACGAGCACTTGCCGGTATTCGATTGCGCCAACGCATGCGGTCGAATTGGCTCCCGTTACCTCTCGGTCGACAGCCATATTCAGATGATGGCGGCGGCGCAGCCATTCATTTCGGGGGCCATCTCCAAGACCATCAACATGCCGCATGAGGCGACCGTCGCCGATTGTGACCGTGCCTACATGGCCTCGTGGAAACTGGGCCTCAAGGCAACCGCCCTCTATCGCGACGCATCCAAGTTGTCGCAACCGCTGTCGGCAGCCTTGGTCGATCCGGAGGAAGCCGCCGAGTTGGTGGAGGAACTGGCCGAGCAGCCGTTGGCCGCGCGCACGGAAGTCGTCACCGAGCGTATCGTCGAACGGGTGATCGCCGTCGAGAAACCGCGGCGCGCCGGCTTGCCGCCTCGGCGCAAGGGCTATACCCAGAAGGCGACCGTCGGCGGTCACAAGGTGTACCTTCGTACCGGCGAATATGAAGACGGCCGCCTCGGCGAGATATTTATCGACATGCACAAGGAAGGCGCCGCCTTCCGCAGCTTGATGAACAATTTCGCCATCGCGCTTTCGATCGGCCTGCAATACGGGGTGCCGCTGGATGAGTTCGTCGAGGCGTTCACCTTCACCCGCTTCGAACCGTCGGGCATGGTCGAAGGCAACGACTCCATAAAGATGGCCACGTCCATCATCGACTATATTTTCCGCGAATTGGCGGTCTCCTATCTGGGACGTTACGACCTCGCTCATGTGGAACCCAAGGACTTGGAGCCCGATGGCCTCGGCCGCGGCCGAAACGAGGGTTCACCACCGAAGGAAGCGGAAGATCCCATCCCGATGGTGCGCCGCGTGGCGAGCAGCGGCTACGTCCGCAACCGATTTCGTGTCTATTCCAGCACGCGAAGCGGCGGCAGCTCGACGCAAGCCAGCGCGCAAGTGGGAACCGACGTTCAGGCCGCGCCCCTGGCCGAAGCAATGATCCATGCCCATAGCGGCGGTCTTTCGATGGATGTCATCGGCATCGCCGGCGACTCTCGGCAGCTCGCCACCACGGCGATGATGCAAGGCTATGAAGGCGATTCCTGTTCGGAATGCGGCAATTTTACATTGGTCCGTAACGGCACGTGTCTCAAATGCGTGACCTGCGGCGCCACGACAGGCTGCTCGTAATGCTCGCTGCCCTCTCCTCCCTAGAGCAAAATGCGATCAGGTGGAGTCATCTGATCGCATGGGTTTGCTCTAGAATCAATAATATAGAGCACGACCGTGCGATTAGGCTGACTGAGCCTAATCGCACCGTGCTCTAGAAAACTCGCGGTTGGTCCCGAACCCGTAAAGGCTTTGGGACCAATCCCCTTGTATTCCCCAATAAATTGTATTAAATTTTTATACAACTATGGGTATTGAATGGCGAAATTTGACGGCTCGGATCCAAGCCCTTCTCTGGGGTATTCGCGCGACGCCGACTGAACGACAGAGAGCGACCACGGCGGCCACTCAGGTTGCTGGCCGATTGTTGCACCACCTGTCCGATAACTATGCTTTGCCCGTCTCCAACGTCGGGAATGCCCATGTCATCGGCGGTTTCGGCAAGGGAACCGCTCGACGTGGCGATTCCGTGGTCGACCTGCTTGTTGCGCTGCCTGACCATTTGCGGCCTTGTAGCGACCCGGAATTGGCAAACGCCGTTACCTCGACACGGGATCTTTTCGAGACCATCGCTTGCGTTCTCGCCCACCACTACCAGGGCGTCCACATAACCCGCGATGGCTGGTTGGGATTGGCGATGCCCACGCCCCAAACCCTTTCAGTCCGGTTGCGACCAAGCTTCGCTTGCCAATCCGGAGGTTACTTGGTGGCGCAACCATTCGCTCGATCGGGCGCCAGCCCCTGGCGGCATTCCCATCCCGAAGCCGAACGACGCTTGCTCGACGACACCGATGTCAATAGTGGCGGCAAGGCCACGGATCTCATCCTGATGCTCAAACTTTGGCGGCACCACCATGACGTCCCGATTTCTTCGTTCGCGATTGAGTGCCTCGCCGTCGAGTTCGTGCAAAGCTGGATCTATCGGGGCCAGAGCGCCCTTTTCTACGATTGGATGATGCGCGATTTCTTCTTCTGGATGGTGGCGCAAGCGGGCCGGCATCTGACCATCCCCGGCAGCCACGAACTGGTGTCCCTTGGCGATGACTGGGTCGAACATGCCGAGCGCGCCTATTTTTCGGCGGCCCAGGGCTCCGATTTCGAACGGGACAATCGCGATGACAGGGCCCTGACATGCTGGCGCCAAGTCTTCGGTCCGTCCTATGGCGTGACACCGTTCCTGGCCGACAACACCCTAGAGCAAAATCGCGTTCTAGCCACCGTTCAATGAACGGCCGCCGGGAGCCGGAATCGTGGCATCAGGTCGCGGTTTTCCCTCTGCCCCTTCCGCTTCGAGGAGCGAGTCGAGAGACTTGTTGAAGCGCGCGGTGACGTAAGCAGGAAACTTGTAAACCCAGCCATTGACCCGATCGTTGATGGCCTTGGCGATTTCCCGCACCGCGTTGGTTTCGTCGGTCGCATCGGCGTCTTCCACCTTGGCCTCTGCCGACACCATGGCCCAGGTGCCACCGTCCACAACCGCCGTTTTCATCGTGACCTCCAGGCCGTCGAACGTGCGCGCGCGCAAGAGGTCGACGGCGTCCGGGAGTTCTACATCCATCGCCCGCTGCACGTCTTCGAACTCCAAGGACGACAACACCGACGCCAGCCTGCTCACCTCCGCTTCCTTGGCGGTGCGACCTTGGGGA
>JAHCKI010000139.1 GCA_026125865.1 Rhodospirillales bacterium | reverse complement strand
AGCATCACGCTGGTATTCAGCGAGGACCCCATCAAGCTGCAAAAATGGAAGGTCGTCGATGCGCAGGGGGTGACTGTCGAGGTGTCGTTGGTGGCGACGCGTTTCGATGTGCCCTTGAATCCCAAGCTGTTCGAATTCCGCGATCCGCGCTTTTTCCGAGACCAGTAACAAAATATTTTTGCACGTGGCGTGTGGCAAGGAACGCGGGACGGATCGCTCGTCATGCAAAACTTGCATGGCTGATATGCGTTTAGGGCATTGGCTTCCGGACTTTAGCATTCCCAATTCAAGTGCTGAGTAGTTCTCATTAGATGAGAAACTACTCCCGGATGGTTCCCCTGCCGTCCGCGCGCTTCCTAGTCGGAAGCCAAGCGCCCGGTTCACCCCCCTGGCCGGGCGCTTCTTTTATCCCAACGGTTTTTGTTCGAAACCCATTGGCAGGCGATGGCGGTACGTGAACGCCTCCGTCACCGCCAGCGGATCGCTTCGACGACGTTGGAAAAATCGTCGGTCCAGGGACGGCCGCCGTCATCGACAACGAGCGGGCGCCAGGCACCGCCCAATTGCAGTTTGCGTAGCGGCTCCGGGCTCCACGCCAGGGCGATCCAAACGGACGGGGCGCTTTCGATGGGCGCTTCGCCGGGCGTTGTTTTCTCGCCGATCATCGCCGTCAGGCCCAGGTGACGGGTGGAGCGCGCGATAACGGGAACCAGGTCGAGTAGCCGGTTCGAAACATGCAACACGAGAACGCCATCGGCGCGGAGCCGTTCCGCGTAAATGGTAATGGCCTCGCGGGTCATCAGGTGAACCGGCACCGCGTCCGTGGTGAACACATCGACGACGAGGAGATCGAACAGGCCGCGCGGTTCCTTGGCCAGACTGAGGCGCGCATCGCCCAGGATCACGCGGGAATTGCCACCGCAGTCTTCCAGATAGTGGAAGGCCGAACTGCTGCGGGCAATTTTTGCGACGAGCGGATCATTCTCATAAAAGCGCCAGTTTTCACCCGGTTGGCGGAGGCACGACATGCCACCGGCGCCCAGCCCGGCGATGCCGACATTGGTCAAGCCGGTTCCGTTCCTCTTGCGCGCGACCATTTCGGCGATAGGACCGTCGGGGGCATAATAGCTGACCGGAGTCCGCCTTTTCTCGGGGTCGAGATATTGCGCGCCTTGCAGGGTCGTTCCCTGGAACATGAGCCGGTAGTTTTTTGTATCCGACACCCGATAGACGCCGTAGAAGCTGCGGTCCCGAAGGACGACGTCACCGTTTTCGACGGTGTAGGTGGCGCAAAGGAGAACTGCGGCGACACCCATTCCGAAGCCCAGGGGCCGCCGCCGCATGGAAAACGAAAGCGCGGCGCCGTAGAAAACCAGAAACCTCAAAATCACATCGCCAAGCGTCGGGTTGGTCCGCGCCATCAGCCAACCGGCGCCGAACACCGCCGCGACGATGGATACAACCAAGACAATGTCCGTTCGCCGCCATTGCTCCTTCGCCGCTGGCAACAACAAACATGACGCCGCTATGGCGATGGGATACTCGAGAACGCGGTCGAACAGGGCTGGAGCGAGCAGCGCCGTGAATATGCCGCCGAGGACACCGCCCAAGGACATATACAAGTAGAACGTCGTGAGGTCCTGGGCCGCTGGTCGCCTGCGTACCAGTTCGCCGTGACACATCAGCGTGGTAATGAAGAACGCCACCAGGTGCAGGGGCAGCGTCAACGCCAGCGGCCGGTGAATCCCGAACAAGGCGATCACCGCAACGATGGCGATTGGCTGCGCCATGACGACCCACCGGTGGGGAACCATGTCGCGCAAGGTGAAGACGATAACGAACGTCGACAGATACAGCACCAGCGGCAGGACCCAGAACAACGGAACCGCGGCGATATCGGTCGTGATATGCGATGTCACGCTCAGCAGCAGCGCGAACGGCACCGCCGAATATGCGACCCAGTTGAGCTTTTCGGTCCAGGTCGGGGCGCTGGATGAGGCCTCGTCGCGTACCCGTCCTTCGTCGGCCACTTGATTGCGAATGGTCAGGCCGCAGGCGACAATGAGCAGCCCCAGGGTGATGTAGGTCGCCGTCCAGGCGTAGCTTTGCGCCTCGATGACCATCCCGGGTTCCAGCACCAGCGGATAGGCGATCAAGGCGATGAGGCTGCCGAAACTGCTGCTGCCGTAGAGAAAGTAGGGGTCGCTGGCGTGATGGTGGCCTGTTTGCGAAAACCAGCGCTGCAGCAGCGGCGCGGTCGCCGAGACCGTAAAGAACGGCAGTCCCACCGACAGAGTCATTGAGGCCAACAGCCAAAGTATGGGCGCGACTTCGGGCTCGATCACCCAATCCTGACGAACGAAGACGGGAAGACAAAAAGCGGCAAATACCATCATCGTTGAATGCAGGAGGATTTGCTCGCGAAACATGAGCACCCGCGTAATGAGATGGGCATACGCATATCCGGCGAGCAGGGTCGCCTGGAAAAACACCATCGCCGTGTTCCACACCGCCGGCGAGCCACCGAGCAGCGGCAGCAGCATCTTGGCGAACATCGGCTGAATCCAGAACACCAGGATCGCGCTCACCAGGAACGTGACGATGAACAACGGCAGGATCATCGGGTCAAAACGGTCGGCGCGAATACACCGCAAAGCAGGAACAAGCGTCGTCATTGCACGATTGCGATCAAGCATCATCCGTTGGATCACGTCGAATGAGCCCCGGGGACAACGAGATATGCACCGCCGGATATCGGCCCATCCGCGCCCCTCAGGCTGTCACGAAACGATTAAGGCGCCGTTTACATCCCGGCCCGATTCGGCCCGCCAGCCCATGGCCGACAACGCAACGAAGGTGTCGGAGACCTTTTCCCGCCGGTCAATTTCGTTCTTCGGGAGCGACCAGAAAGAGCTTGGCGATCAGGGACGCACCGAAGTTTCTGGATTCCTTCGTCGCCTGCGGCTCCTCGCGAAGGCGGAAAAAAGCACTTTTCAGAAATTGGCCTATGGCAAGTCGGGACGCTTCAAACCCGTTTGGCTGGCGGTCAAATGGTGTATAACGAGGCGGCACGTTTCGGGAGCCAGCCACGATACCGGGATCCGGTATTACGAGATCCGGCAATGCTGGTATTATAAGCAGTCTGGCCTCGCGCAGGGGGCATAACGGGAGAACCCAATGGAAATCATTGAGACGGATATCGCGATCGTTGGCGCAGGCGGCGCCGGGCTTCGCGCGGCCATCGAGGTGGCGGAAGCCGACCCCAACGTTAAGGTCCTGCTGATCTCCAAGGTCTACCCCATGCGCAGCCACACCTGCGCTGCGGAGGGTGGAGCGGCCGGGGTGGTCAAGGACAACGACACCTTGGAATATCACTTCAACGACACCGTCGGCGGCGGCGACTGGCTGACCGACCAGGACGCTGTCGAGTACTTCGTCAACGAGATCCCCAAGGAACTCACGCGCATGGAGCATTGGGGATGTCCGTGGAGCCGCGAAGACAGCGGCAAGGTGGCGGTGCGGCCGTTCGGCGGCATGAAGATCATGCGCACCTGGTTCGCCGCCGACAAGACCGGCTTCCACATGCTGCACACCCTGTTCCAGACGTCGCTCAAGTATCCGACCATAGAGCGCCTGGACGAATATTACGTCACCGACCTGATGGTCGAGGACGGCCGCGTCCATGGCGTCGTGGTGATGGAAATCCGAACCGGAAAAATGACCCTGGTCCGGGCCAAGGCGGTGATCATCTGCTCCGGCGGAGCCGGCAAGATCTTTCCCTTCACCACCAACGGCGCCATCAAGACCGGCGACGGCATGGCCATGGCCTATCGCGCCGGTGTGCCGCTCAAGGACATGGAATTCGTCCAGTACCACCCGACGGGGCTGCCCGCGACCGGCATCCTGCTGACCGAGGGGTGCCGCGGCGAAGGCGGTATCCTGGTCAACAAGGACGGCTATCGCTTCCTGCAGGACTACGGCTTGGGCCCGCCGGATCCTTGGCCGCGCCTGAAGGCCATGGAACTGGGACCGCGCGACCGCCTCAGCCAAGCCTTCTGGCACGAGCAGAAAAAGGGGCGGACGATCCCGAGCCCGTGGGGCGACGTGATGCACCTGGACATGCGCCACCTCGGCGAGAAGAAGATCAACGAGCGCCTGCCGTTGATCCGCGAGCTGTCCCGGCTCTATGCCGGCGCCGATCCGGTGCACGAATTGGTGCCGGTGCGCCCGGTGGTGCACTACATGATGGGCGGTATCCACACCAACATCGATGGCGCGACGCCGCTTGCCGGGCTCTATGCCGCCGGTGAGTGCGCCTGCGTCAGCATCAACGGCGCCAACCGGTTGGGTTCCAACTCTCTCGGCGAGCTTCTGGTGTTCGGCGCCCGCGCCGCCCGCAACGCCGTCGACTACGTCAAGTCCACAGAGTATCTGAACAAGGTCAAGACCATCCAAGCCCAGGCCGAGGACGCCCAGTCCCGCGTCAAGGCCCTGTTCCAGAGCCAGGGTACGGAAAGCGTGCCGGGGCTTCGCAAGGAGCTGAACGCCACCATGGAAGAGGGCTGCGGCATTTACCGCACCGAGGCCGAAATCAAGGCGACCTGCGACAAGGTCACGGAAATCCGCGCCCGCTATAAAGACGTTAAACTCGAGGACACCAGCACCGTCTTCAACACCGATCTACTGCAAACCCTGGAACTGGGATGCATGATCGAGGTGGCGCAGACGGTCGCCGTTTCCGCCTTCGAGCGCAAGGAATCCCGCGGCGCCCATCAGCGGCTGGACTATGAGAAGCGGGACGACGTCAACTACCTCAAGCACTCCATGGCGCACTTCGACCCCGACGGCGATCCGCGAATCGATTACCTCGACGTCGTCATCACTAAGTCGCAACCGGCCGAGCGCATATATGGCGCCGGCGCCGAAGGACAGGTGGTCTAATGGAAACCCGCGATGTGACCATAGAAGTCCTGCGCTACCGACCGGAGCAGGACTCGGAACCGTTTTTTCAGAGCTACACCGTACCCTGCGAGGAGCATTGGGTGGTGCTCGACGCCCTCAATTACATCAAGGACGAGTTGGATCGGACGCTGAGCTATCGCTGGTCGTGCCACATGTTCGTGTGCGGCAGTTGCGGCATGGTCATCAACGGCGAGCCGATGCTGTCCTGCAAGAAGTTCGTCCGCGATTTCGGCGACAAGATCCGCGTCGAACCGCTGAGCAACTTCCCCATCGAGCGGGACCTGGTGATCGTCCAGGACGACTTCATGGAGAAGCTTTCGAGCGTCAAGCCCTACCTGATCCCGAAGGAAGAGCGCTCCATCGAAAGCGGGGAATACCTGCAGACGCCGGCACAGCTCAAGACCTACAAGCAGTACACCATGTGCATCAACTGCTTGTGCTGCTATGCCGCTTGTCCGCAGTACGGCCTCGACGACAAATTCATCGGACCGGCGGCGCTGGCCCTCGCCCATCGCTACAACGCCGATTCCCGCGACGTCGGCCGCTCGGCCCGCGAGGACGTGGTCGCTTCCCACGAAGGGATCTGGGAGTGCAGCTTCGTTGGCGCCTGTTCGCTGGTCTGCCCCAAGGATGTGGAACCGGCGGGCGCCATCCAGCAAACCAAGTTCACCAGCGCCATCGATTACATCACCGGCATGGTGTCGGGAGGAGGTAAAAAATGAACCGGAAACCCTATCGCCGGGAGCTTTCCAAGACCTCCTGGTTCATGACCCACCAGCGCTACAAGTCCTACATGCTGCACGAGATCAGCTCGCTGTTCGTGGCCATCTATGCCTTCATCCTCATCATCGGCCTGTTCCGGCTCGGTGAGGGGCCGGAGGCTTGGGAAGGATGGCTCGGTTTCGTCGCCAGCCCCATCGGCGTGATCCTGCACGTGCTCATCTTCGTGTTCTCCATCATCCACACCATGGCGTGGTTCAAGGCGGTGCCGCAGGCGATGCGCATCCAGCGCGGCGAGGAGATCGTGCCCGGCAAGCTGATCGTCGGCGCGCATTATGGCGTGCTTGCCGCCGTGTCGCTGTTCGTTCTGATCCTGGCAGGAGTGGCTTGAGATGGCGCGCTCAGCGAAGGCGGTTCCGTGGTTTCTGTTCGCAGCCGGCGGGACCGTGCTGTCCTTCATCCTTCCTGTAATGATCTTCACCACCGGCATCGCGCCGGCTTTGGGCCTGTTCACCGACGCGCTGTCGTACGACACGATGAGCGCCTTCGTCGGCAACTGGCTGGTCAAGCTGGTTCTGTTCGGGATCCTGACGCTCGCCTGCTGGCATGCGGCGCATCGCTTGCGCGTGTGTGCGCATGATTTCGGCATCCGCGCCGATACCGCAGTCGCCGTCATCCTGTACGGGTTGGCGACGGTCGGCACCGCGACGGCAGCCCTGGCGCTGGTGTCGATCTAGCACCCATTCGGCTGCGAAACGGCGTCGGCTAGTGGTTCGATGCCAACGGATGAATCCCATCC
>JAHCKI010000138.1 GCA_026125865.1 Rhodospirillales bacterium | reverse complement strand
TTTACGTATTCTAAAACCCGATTGCGATGAACGCATATTTCATGCACTGTCGCCCCTGAACTTGAACACCAAACGCCGGGGAAGCCGGCCGATGCAAGACCTTTTCACCGCCCTCATCAAAGCCGGCGATCTCGTCGTGGGACTGGATTCCGGCTTGATCGAAATCATCGGCTTGTCGTTGCGGGTGAGCCTCGCCGCCGTCGCCATCGCGGCGCTCTTGGGCTTGCCGCTTGGCGCCGCCCTCGCCCTCGGGCGTTTCCCGGGACAAGGCGCGTTGGTGGTGCTCCTCAACGCCATGATGGGATTGCCGCCGGTGGTGGTCGGCCTGCTCGTCTATTTGTTGTTGTCCCGCTCCGGCCCCCTCGGCGCCCTCGGCCTGTTGTTCACACCGACAGCGATGATCATCGCGCAGTGCGTACTTGTCACCCCAATCATCGCGGCTCTGACACGGCAAACCATCGAGGATCTCTGGGAAGAACTCGGCGACCAACTGCGCTCCCTCGGTTCCACTCCCCGGCAATCGTTGCCGACACTGCTTTGGGAGGGGCGCATTGCCTTGCTCACCGCCGTTCTCGCCGGTTTCGGCCGGGCCAGCGCCGAAGTCGGCGCGGTCATGATTGTCGGCGGCAACATCGATCACCTCACCCGCGTCATGACGACCGCCATCGCGCTCGAGACCAGCAAGGGCGACCTGCCATTGGCCCTCGGGCTCGGCATTGTCCTGATGGGCACGGCCCTCGCGGTCAACATCGCCGCCCACCTTCTGCGTGGCGCGGCCCTCTGGTACGGAAGCTGACCCATGGGTGCGGTGCTGCCTTTGCTCCTGGACGGCGTCTGCTTCGATGTACGCGGGCAGCGCTTGATCGATTCGGTGCATGGCGAGCTTCGCCAGGGGACACGAACCGTCATTCTCGGCCCCAACGGCGCCGGCAAGAGCCTCACTCTCAAATTGTGCCACGGTCTGCTCGATCCGACCGCGGGTGCCGTCCGGTGGCTTGGCGCCAACGGCACCGACGTCCGCCGCGTGCAAGCCATGGTGTTCCAGCGGCCGGTCATGCTGCGCCGGTCCGCCGCCGCCAATGTGGCGTACGCCCTTGCCGTCCGTGGAATCGCCGGTGCGGAACGGAAGCGGCGCACCGACGCAGCGCTAGAAAAAACAGGTCTCGGCGATCTCGCGAACCGCCCGGCGCGGGTGCTGTCCATCGGCGAGCAGCAGAAACTTGCATTGGCGCGCGCCTGGGCGTTGGCGCCGCAAGTCCTGTTCCTCGACGAGCCGACCGCCAGCCTCGACCCCGCCGCGACCCGCGCGGTCGAAACCATCATCAACGCCATTCACCACGAAGGCGCCAAGATCGTGATGACCACCCACAACCTGGCCCAGGCGCGGCGCATGGCCGACGACGTTCTGTTTCTGCATCGCGGACGCCTCGTCGAACAAGGGCCGGCGGAGCCGTTCTTCGCCAACCCCAGGAGCCGGGAGGCCGCGGCTTTCATCCAAGGTGAGCTTTATTGGTAAGGGAGAAAACCATCATGAAACGACGCTCATTGTTGCGGTTGACAGTCACGACCCTGATCATGGCATGTGCCGTCGGATTGTTCGGCGTTACAAACGTGTCCGGCGCTGAGCGCCATATCGTCGTGGCCTCGACCACATCGACCGAAAACTCGGGCCTGTTCAAGCATATCCTGCCTTTGTTCGAGAAGGAGACGGGCATATCGGTGCGGGTCGTCGCCGTCGGCACGGGGCAGGCCCTGAAACTGGCCGAAAGGGGTGACGCGGATGTCCTGTTCGTCCACCACAAGCCCTCGGAAGAGGCGTTCGTGGCCAATGGCTTCGGCGTCGCGCGCCAGGATGTCATGTACAACGATTTTGTCATCGTCGGCCCGAAAAACGACCCCGCCGGAACCAAGAACGCGGAAACCGCGGCGGAAGCCCTCGGCAAGATCGCGGCGGCGCAATCGGTCTTCGCGTCCCGCGGCGACGACAGCGGCACCCATAAGAAGGAACGGTCCCTATGGAAATCCGCCGGGGTCGACATCGATGCGGAAAGCGGTACGTGGTATCGCGAAACCGGTTCCGGCATGGGCGCGACCCTGAACACGGCAAGCGGCCTCGGCGCCTATGCGCTTTCTGACCGCGCAACCTGGATCAGCTTCCAGAATAAGGGCGACTTGGCTATATTAGTTGAAGGAGATCCGGCACTTTTCAACCAGTACGGCATCATCCTCGTCAATCCGGCGAAACATCCCCATGTGAAGGCGGACGACGGTCAGCGCTTCATCGACTGGGTGGTAGGCGACGCCGGTCAAAAGGCTATCGCCGCCTTCAAGGTCGACGGCCAGCAATTGTTCTTCCCCAACGCCGCCTCCGCCAAGTGAAGGATATTCTTTGAAGCACTTACTTGGCGAGGATTACGTCCGATGACTTGATGACCACGGACACCTCGTCGCCCACGGCGATACCCAAGTCTTCAATCGACTCGCTGAGGATCGACGACGAAATGACGGTGCCGCCGCCGATGTCCACCTTGACGTTGGCGGCCACCTTCGCCTTCTTGACCTCCACGACCCGACCCGTGATCACGTTCCGCGCACTGAGTTTCATGGTTTTCTCCCTTGCTGGTTGTCGCTCTACCCATCACGGGCCATTGTAGATGACGCGGCCGAAGCCGGATACGTCGTAGCCGCCCAAGTCGTGGGCGCGCGCCGTCAACGCGGGCGATCGGCAAAAGGCCATCAGCGTTTGGACCTGCGGCTCGAAGTAATTGCGCCGCCACAGGACCAGATCGAAGCGCTCGCGCCCCAGCGGCACGAAATCGAGGCCCAGTTGCCGGGCGACGGCGGCCACCGCCAATCCAGCGTCGGCCTTGCCCTCCCGGATCGCCAGCGCCACGTCCATTTCGCTGCGCGCCCGTTGCGGAACGACGGTGAAATCCTCCGGCCCCAAGCCGGCCCGCGCGATCAGTTGCGAGAGCAGCACGAAACTTCCGGCCTCGGCCTGGCGCCAGATGAGACGGGCGCCGAGGCGGGCCACATCCGCGATGGAGCCGACACCCAGCGGGTTGCCGGCGGCCAGCAGCAAACCTTGCTCCCGCCAAGCCCATTCTAGCACCACGAGGCCGCGATCGCCAAGGCGGCGGCGGGCGATGGGCACGTTGTAGTCATCGGTTTCGGCATCATGAACATGCATGCCGCACACCATCGCCTCGCCCACGGCCAGACGTTCGACACCGTCGAGGCTGCCGTCGGCCATCAAGGCCAAATGACACCCGGATTCGCGAAGCGCCCACTCCAGCAACGGATCATTGCTGCCGGCCATCGTCGGCGGCGCCGGTGCCATCCTCGCAACGGCGGCGCCTTCCGGCCCCTCGGCGTTGTCCAGCAGCCACGCGTCGATCAGCGCCTTGGGAAACAACCATTTGCCGGCAACGCGGGTGCACGGTATGCACCGCTGCTTCACCAGGTCGTAGACCTTGCGCTCCTTGATCCGGAGGTAGTCCGCAACCTCCCGCGTATTCATCAACTCCGGCACACAAGCATCCTCCGCGCAAACCGCGACGCGTCCACGTTGTGCCCAATATGGATAGGATGCATTGCACTCATGCTTCGAAGGGGCTCACCATGAGTATTTATCTATTTAAATGCTGGCGCAAAAAAACTGAAGCCGCAATTGCATGGCACCCCGCCCCGACCCCATCCCGGGCTCAGCCGCCGGTGGCGCTCATGTGACGGGCGACGATGGGGCGGGCGGGGCGGCGATCGATGACGAAGTCGTGGCCCTTGGGCTTGCGAGCGATGGCGTCGTCGATAGCCGCCAGCAGCGGGATATCCGAGGCGCCGGCGCGCAACGGCGTGCGCAGGTCGGCGGCGTCGTTCTGGCCCAGGCACATGAACAGGGTGCCCGTGCAGGTGACCCTCACCCGGTTGCAGCTTTCACAGAAGTTGTGGGTCATGGGCGTGATGAAGCCGACCCGGCGGCCCGTCTCCACCACCTCCGCATAACGGGCCGGGCCGCCGGTGCGATAGGTGGAATCGATCAGGGTCCAATGCTCTCCCAGACGTCGACGCACCAACGACAACGGCAGGTATTGATCGGTACGGTCGCCCTGGATATCGCCGAGCGGCATGGTCTCGATCAGGCACAGATCGAAACCCTGATCCCCGCACCAGGCCACCAGATCGTCGATCTCCCGCTCGTTGATGCCTTTGAGCGCGACGGTGTTGACCTTGATGGCCAAACCAACGGCCCGCGCCGCCGCGAGGCCTTCGAGGACCTGGTCCAGGTTGCCGCGCCGGGTGACGGCACGGAAACGCTCGGGATCCAGGGTGTCGACGGAAACATTAATGCGCCGCACCCCGCAGTCAAACAGCTCCCGGGCATGGCGTGCGAGCTGACTGCCGTTGGTGGTGAGCGTGACCTCGTCCAGCGTTCCCGCCTCCAGATGACGGGCCAACGATCGGAACAAAACCATGATGTTGCGGCGAAGCAGGGGTTCGCCGCCGGTAACCCTGAGCTTGCGGACGCCCCGCTTGATGAAGGCACCACACAGTCGGCTCAACTCTTCCAGAGAAAGGACGTCGGACTTGGGGAGAAAGGTCATGGACTCGGCCATGCAGTATTGGCATCGGAAATCGCATCGATCCGTGACCGAAAGCCGTAAATAGCTGATTTCTCGGCCAAACGGGTCAATCATTCCTTCGCGCCTTTTTTCCCACTCCCGACACCGCGCGGCACGGCGATTGCAAACCTCTAGCATATTCCCAAACCCCCGGCCGCTCAACTCAGTTGGGAATGGGGAACATGGCATTCAAGGCCGCGCCATTCCGCAATTCTCTGCCTTGCGCGTCACGTCATGGGAACGGCCTTGAGGGTTCGTCGGGGAAGGACCTACCAAATCAAGTAGGCGTCAGTGTTGTAAAAATGCGTTATAATAAAGGATCTGGTTCGGGCAGAGATACCCATAAACAGACTGTTTACCTATATGGGGTATCCATGAAGCGTGGCCCTGGGCGACCATCGCCTTTTTAACTTTTCTGTTTTCGTTAAAGACTTCATTAACGTTCTACAACTCCAGTGACGACAATGTTCATTAGGAAAAAATCTGCCGATACCGCGAGATCGAACTTGAAACCGCAAGATATTGTCTGTTTCGAGGTGAGCGAATCCGCACGGTCTCTGGACCTGAAGGAATTCGATTACTTTCGTTTGGCCTATCGTCGTTGGTTCGGCCGTCAGCCTCATGAAAAATATTTGGAAAAGATTTTTGCGGACTACATGTTTCGCCAGGTGGCACCCCATTGGGTCCGCCACTTGAACAGAACGGTCTTGGACATGCAGCGGGACGGAACCCTCGATCCCGAAGCCATGGGCGCCGGCCGCTACCGGGATCGCATGCAGCGCCATCCGCGTGGACCGCTGTACGTGACCGTGACCATGGCCGTTTGGCTGGTCCTGTTTTCGTTGCTATTGGACACGTCGTATGATCCCGGAAATTCGGCGCCGATCCCCGCCTGCGCCGGCAGCGGCGCGAGCGTTTTTTTTGATGCCTGGGTGCACACGATCTCAGGCAAGGAGAATCCGGCCTGCCTCGGCGCCTTTCACCCCGCCATCAATTCCGACTTGCGCGAGGCCGCGTCCCGCGAGATGTAGAGGCGAAGGCTGCGTCCCATCAGCCTTTCTTGCGGATGACGATGCGAAAAACGCCCTCTTCTTCCGAGCTTTCCAGCAACTGGTGTCCGGTGCTCTTACAGTAGCTGTCGAAATCCCGCGGCGCCGCCGCGTCGGTCGCCAGGACCGTCAGCTCATCGCCCCCCGCCATGCCCCGAAGCACCTTGTTGGCGCGCAAAACGGGCAACGGACAAGCGAGGCCCTGAACGTCCAGGATATTGCACTTTTCCAACCTTTCCTCACCTCCGTTGCGTTGTCCTTCGCGAGCGAAAATACCGCGACGGCGCGTGGTTCCTCAACCAGGCTTCAAGGGTCTGTTCTCGCGAATTAAAATCGATTAATTGTGCTGGCACCAAGAGCGTGGCTTCCCTATCTTAGTTAAGCGAGAACATGTTGACCAATTAAACTCTTGGGCAACGGCGAAACAGCTTGTCCCATATACTTAGTCATCGGAGTGATGGTTGAACATGAGAGTCGGTGGCCGGGAGTAAAAAACAAGGATGAAATCTGTCGAACTCCACACCAGCGCGCGACGCGCCAGCGCCCTGTTGAAGTCGATGGGAAACCCTCACCGACTGATGATTTTGTGTCAACTGGCCGAAGGCGAGAATTCCGTCGGTGAGTTGGAACGGGTCGTCGGCCTCAGTCAATCCGCCCTGTCGCAACACCTGGCTCGACTGCGCCGGGACAACCTGGTGACCACCCGCCGCTCGGCGCAGACGATCTACTATTCGTTGGCGGGGACCGAAGCGCGCGTGATCATCGAAAGCCTGTATGATTTGTATTGCCAGCCCGAGTGCAGCAAATAGCCGGAAAACAGCGACGA
>JAHCKI010000137.1 GCA_026125865.1 Rhodospirillales bacterium | reverse complement strand
TATGTTTGCAAAGTCGGTCATCAGCGAATGGTTCAAGCAGCTTCGGGGGCTCCCCGACAATCTGGACATGGTGCGGTACCTCTACCTGTCCGGCGAGGTGTTGCAGGCACTGACCGACGAAATCGTCACCGCCTCCGACCGCGGTAAGGTCGAGGAAAAGCTCATCGAAGCGCTGAAACCGCTCGAACAGAAACGATCGACGACCCGCATCGGCATCGTCGATCAGCAGGTGATGCTGGCGACCAATGTGGTCAACGAGTTTGTCGATTTCCTCGGCTTTGCCGACGTGCCGCTCGCTGAGCGCCCGGCATCGCCGATGGACGGCCGCAAGATCTTTCAATCGCCGGAGCCTGTGGATCGTCACCGCCTGCCTGAACTTTCGGCGGAAGAACTGCCCTATACCGGCACCTACATCGTGGATTGGCTGGAGGCCTTCCGCAAGCTCGCCATCGGCAATGCCGGTCACAGCGCGGGGCGCGAGATCACCCCGGAACAAAACCAGCAACTGGGCGAGATCCTGGGAGTCATCCGCGGTGGTCCAGCATTACCCGCGTGAATGGGATAAAGCGGGAGTAAGGGAGGGTAAGGCTTGGCGATCAAGTGTGAACTGACCAGCGACAAGGAACGCGGCCCCGGTTATGGCATCCTGAAGATCGACGGCTTCGGCGCGGCTGACGGTCCCATTGACCTCTCCATCATGCGCAACCAGGGAACCACGCCCTTTCTCGGGTTGGGGCAACAATGGCAGGCGACGGAGTCCTGGCACGGTGTCCAAGATGTCGACATGGTGGGGAGCAGCCTGCTCATCCCCGTTGGCCCGGACGTCGTCGACCCCATCGTCAATCTCCCCACGACGGTCGCTTACCGCTTGACCGTCGCCGCCGGAACCACCAAGCAGACCGGTGTCATCAAGGTCGACCGACCCCTTTTCGGGTCGACGGCGGCGGCTTCCGGTGAGCGCCACCCACCTCCTCCACCCCCTCCTCCCGAGCCGGAGCCCGAGCCTGAACCGGAACCCGAGCCTGAACCCGAAATCATCCCCGAGCCCGCGCCGCAACCGGAACCCGTCCGTGCGCCGACGCCACCAACGGAATCACGGAACTGGCTGCCGGTCGCGATCGCGCTCGCGGTTCTTGCGCTACTGATCGCCGGCGGCGCCTTTGCCTACTTAAACTGCATGATCCCCGGCTTCGAACCGGGCAGTTGCCAAACACCCCCAGTAGTTGTCCCAGAACCCGATAAAGAGCCGAAAGAAGAGGAGAAAACCGAACCGGAGCAGCCGAAAACCGAACCCAAACCGACACAGTCGTGTACTAGCATCGACACCTGTCTCGCGGCGGCGGACGCGGCGGTCAAAGGCGGAAAGGCCGAAGACGGGCGTCAGTTTTATCAGAAAGCCGCTCGATTGGGTTCGTCCGCAGCCAATGTTCGCATCGCCGAAATGTATGACCCCGATACCTGGTCGGCGGCGACCAGCCCGGAAGAGAAGCCCAATTGGGATACCGCCGCCTACTGGTATGAAGAGGCGGAACGGCAGAATGATCGCGGCGGTCGGATCGGCGCCGGACGCGTTCTCTGCAAGTACGCACCCGATGCATTCCAGCAAAGGCGTGGCCTTGAATTCTTGCGCAAGGCCCTCGAAGGTGGCGCCGGTGAAGATGTTCAAGCGCTCATCACGGAATGCGAAGGAAGAATCAAATGACCCGGCTGAAATCGGCATTCGGTGTCCGCTTTTGGATGTTCGGCCTTATCCTGGCGATTGTCGCCTGGAGCGCGTCGACCGATCCGACGATGGCGCAAACTCGAGCGCCCCTGTTGATGGAGGGCAAGCAGACCATCTATCAACGCGTGCTGACACGACCGGGAGCGAAGCTTGTTGCTAAACCGGGTGCGGCCGACGGCACGCCGCAACCGGCGCTCACTCGCTTCTACGTGTATGAACGGCAAACGGATGGCGGCAAGGAATGGTTGGAGGTGGGGACAAGCAGCCGGGGCAAGACGCATGGCTGGATCGACGCCGCCGCCACCCTGCCCTGGAAGCAGCAAATGGCGCTGGTCTTCACCAACCCGGCCAATCGCGATCGAACGTTGATGTTCGACAGCCGTGAAACCTTGTTGAAGATCATGAACGCCGAAGCGCCGGAGGTGGCCGTTGCCCCCCTCCGCAAGGCCGCGGAAGAAGGAAAGCCGCAAGACCACGTGTTGTCGATCGAACCCAAGGAATATGTCGACATCAACAAACAATTCTATCTGCTCCCCATTCTTCATGCGGAACCCGTGGTGACGCATCGCGGTTCCGCGCGTGCGCTGGAAATCGCCTCGGTCACGGCGCGGGAAGACGATCCTAACCCCGCCGGTGCGGGCGCCACCTCACCACCCGCCAATCCGCCGACCGCAGTGTTGCGAACGTTTTCGGCCGCGGTCATGTTCGTCATCGATTCCACGATCTCCATGGGCCCCTACATCGAACGCACCCGCAAGGCCGTCCGTCGCATCTACGACAAAATCGAGCAGGCCAATCTGGCGGATCAGGTCAAGTTCGGATTGGTCGCCTATCGTTCCAACATCGAAAAATCGCCGGGCCTGGAATACGTTTCGAAGGTTTATGTGAACCCCGAAGACGTCGAGGACGGGAAGGATTTCCTCGCCAAGGTCACGGGCCTCAGTCCCGCAACCGTCTCCAGCGCGCGATTCGACGAAGATGCGTATTCCGGCCTGATGACGGCCATCAAAGCCGTCAACTGGAGCGATTTCGGCGGCCGTTACATGGTGCTGATCACCGATGCCGGCGCATTGAAGGGCAAAGATGAATTGTCGGGTACGCAGCTCGATGCGGAGCAAATCGCCATCGAAGCGAAACAATTGGGAATTGCCGTCTACGCCCTGCACCTCAAAACGCCGCAAGGAAAGGGCGATCACGCCGGCGCCGAAAGCCAGTACAAGGCGGTCACCCAAAATGCCGTCCTTAACAAGCCGTTGTACTATGCGGTTGATGCCGGTTCGGTCGATGCATTCGGGGCCAGTGTCGACAGCCTCGGTGATGCCATCGTCGAACAGGTGTCCGCGGCATCCATGGGCGAGATGGCCGCCGGCAGCGCCCGCAGCGCCGATTCCCCCAAACCTCCGGAAGATCCCAAGCCCGACGATATCTCCAAACAGATCCGCGAGGACGCCCGCTTGCTCGGTCACGCCATGCAGCTGGCCTATCTGGGTCGCGAACAGGGCACACAAGCACCAACCCTTTTCCGAGCGTGGCTCAGCGACCGTGACTTCGCCAACCCCGATATGCCGACGACCGAAGTTCGGTTGCTGCTGACCAAGAACCAGCTCTCGGACCTTCGCGACGTGGTCAAGGCGATCCTCGACGCGGGGGAGCAGTCGCAAGATCCCGACGCGGTCAGTACCGCCGACTTTTTCGATCTATTGCGCTCCTCGGCCGCGCATCTAGCTCGCGACCCCAACCAGCTTACCAATCCCGACGCCACCAAGCTGGGCGACCTGGGATTGCTCGGCGAATACCTCGACGACCTGCCTTATAAAAGCGATGTCATGAATCTCACCTCCGATACTTGGGAGCAATGGAGCATCGGCCAACAGGAGGATTTATTGGACAAGCTTCGCAGTAAGCTGCGTCACTATATCCTCTACCACGACGACACCGACCGCTGGGTGTCTCTGAGTGAAACCGGCGAACCGGGTGAGGATGTTTATCCCGTACCGATCGACGCCTTGCCATGAGCGGTGACGCCGTCGTCACCCTGCGCGATGTCGCTCGCACCCGAGGGACAGAACCCGACTCATTCACCTTGGAGGTACCGTCGTTGACGGTATACCAGGGGGAGTGTGTCGCCCTCACCGGTCCCAGCGGTTGCGGCAAGAGCACCATGCTGGATCTCCTCGGCCTCGTCCTCGAACCGGATCGTGCAAAGGTTTTTTCCCTGCGCGGACACGGCGATGACGCCATCGATGTGGCGGAGCTGTGGCAGGACAATCGGGTCGACGCATTGGCGGCGGTGCGCGCGGTCGGTATCGGCTACGTCCTGCAAACGGGCGGTTTGCTACCGTTCCTTCCCACACGCGACAACATTCTGTTGTCCCCTACCCTGCTCGACATGCAAGAAAATGACCTTGTCGATCACCTGATCGATCGCCTGCGCATCGGCCATTTGCTTCGAAAAAAGCCCCGGGCGCTCTCCATCGGCGAACGCCAACGTGTCGCCATCGCCCGCGCCCTCGCCCACCAACCGGCGCTGTTGCTCGCCGATGAACCGACCGCGGCGCTTGATCCGGTCCATGCCATCGAGGTTACCGAGCTACTCCTGGAACTGGTCTCCGACCTCGACGCCACGGCCATCATCGTCAGTCACGATTGGGACATGATCAGATCGCTCGGCTTTCGCGAGATCCGCGCCGTTCCCATGAAAAGAGGCGCGGGTAGCGCCACCCGCTTCGAAGGCTGACATGACGAAGCGCCGTCGCCATCCCGGTCCGGTCCGCCAGTTGCGCCATGCCGCAGCCCTGGCATGGCGGGACATGCTGCATGAGTGGAAAGTGTCCCTATGCCTGGTGCTGGCCCTGGCGGCGGTACTGGCGCCACTCCTGGTGCTGTTTGGCCTGAAATCGGGGATCGTCAGCACCATGACCGAGCGGCTGAAGTCGGACCCGCGCAACCTGGAAATCGTCGTCAAGGGCAACAACAAACTGCAAGCCGACTGGATCAATGCCCTGCGGGCGCGGCAGGACGTGGGCTTCGTGGTGGCGCGCACCCGTAGCCTGGCCGCGACAACGGGCCTTCGCGGTCCGGACGGGCAATCGGCACCCAACACAGACATGATGCCGACGGCCGCCGGCGATCCCATTCTACCGGCAACCATGCCCGTCCCCGCCAGCCTCCGGGAGGTCGTCCTTAGTCATACGGTTGCCCTGAAATTGGAGGCTTCAACCGGCGATCGCGTCGACGCCATCGTCAGTCGCCGTTATCAACAAAGGTCCGAAGCAGTCACCATTCCGTTGACCGTCATCGGCGTTCTGCCCGAAGCGGCATTTGTCCGCGATGCCGTGTTTCTGTCGCTGCCGTTGTTGATCGCCACCGAAAACTATCGCGACGGCTTTCGCGTTCCCGAACTCGATGTCGTCAACGGCGATCCGCCGCGCGCCGATGCACGCACATTCGCAGGCGTGCGACTGTATGCCCGCACCCTCGACGATGTGGCGACGCTGGCCCAGTTTGTTCGTGATCACGGATACGACGTCCGTACCCGCGCCAAGGAGATTGAAACCGTCAAGGCCATCGATCGCGTCTTGTCGTTCATATTCTTTGTGATCGCCGGTGTCGGCATTACCGGCTTTCTGCTGTCGCTGGCCGCGAGCCTGTGGGCGAACGTGGACCGCAAGCGGCGCGATCTCGCCATGCTCCGTCTCATGGGCCTTGGCACCGGCCCCCTCGTCGCCTTTCCCGCGGCGCAAGCCTTGCTCGTCGCGATCGGCGGAATCGTGCTGTCGTTGGCGCTGTACGCCGGTGTCTCGGCGGTGTTCAATACGGTGCTGGCGGCCAATCTGAACAGAGACGAGTTCGTTTGCCGCCTCTATGCCGGTGATGGCGCCATTGCCGCGCTGCTTACGATTGTTTTCGCCCTGGGCGCTTCCATGGTTGGAGGATATCGTGTCGCAAAAATCGATCCCGCAGAGAGTCTTCGCGAGCTTTAGGATTCGTCGCGACCTGCTCGGGGTCGGTTTGTCGATCCTGGTCTTTGCATGCGCCTGTGCATTCGCGCCCGGACTTGCCTTTGCGGCGCAATGGCCGGCGGAATACTACAATCCGAGTCCAGCCGACGATGACATCGTCCTGGCGATGCCGTGCGGCGGTGCCATGACCTTTCGCAAGATCGCCATCCCCAACGAAGGCCCCCTGAATGACTATCCGATCATGGTCGGCGGCACGGACGACGGGCGCGGCTTCGCGGAAAACATTCACCCCGCCTATATCGCCGGCAGCTTCGGAGAAAACGGCGCCGAACGCTACTACCTGCTCGGAAAGTACGAAGTGAACCGTTTGCAATATGCGGCGATCAACGAGTCCTGCTTGAAGCCGGAATTGTCCTTGCGGCTACCGCAGGTGAACGTCAGCTGGTTCGACGCCGTAAACGGCGCCGATCGGTACAGCCGCTGGCTCCGCACCAACGCGGCCGACTCCCTGCCCAAGGACGGTAAGGAATCCGGCTTCGTCCGCCTGCCCACCGAGGTGGAATGGGAATTCGCCGCGCGCGGCGGCACGGCGGTGTCGCCGGCCGACTTTCGGGAACGGGTGTTTCCGACACCGGAAGGCTTGGCGCGCTATGTCTGGTCCGCAAGCACCGAGTCGTCCAACAGAACATTGCAATTCGGCGGACTGTTGAAGCCCAATCCATTGGGCCTGCACGACATTCTGGGCAACGTCGACGAAATCGTGCTGGAACCGTTCCGGCTCAACCGTCTCGATCGCCTGCATGGCCAAGCCGG
>JAHCKI010000136.1 GCA_026125865.1 Rhodospirillales bacterium | reverse complement strand
ATAGCCCTGCAACAAACGAATGCACGGCACCGGATGATCGGGATTGCGGCGACTACAAGCAAATCGTCACCCGCCGCACGAAGTGGGTCGGATGCGCGATGGCGCTTTGCCCGGACAACAGCCAGGTTTGGGTGTGCAGCTACGATCCGCGCGGCAACTTCATCAATCTCGCGCCCTATTGATCGACGCACTTTTTTTGCGAATGCTTTGAAATCCCGTGTGGCGCCGGTGTCGGCGCCACACCTTTCAAGACGGACTCAATGACCGCGGCCGCTTGCGCACTGGGGGTGTGATCTCCCGGGTGCAATGTCGCGATGGCCTTGTCGGCGGCGGTGAGCTGGCGATCCCGGGCCGCCGGATCTTCGAGCAAACGGAACAGCTCGGACGCCAAACGATCGGGCCGGCAGTCGACTTGCAGTATCTCCGGAACCACTTTTTCGCCAACGATCAAGTTGATCAGGTTCACGTGAGGCACGCGTATGACGCGGCGCGCGAACCATGCGGTGATGGGATTGAGGCGATAAGAGATGACCATGGGTGTCCGCGCCATGGCAAGTTCCAGCGACACCGTTCCCGACGCCGCCAACGCCACATTCGCGGCGGCGAAGGCGTCGAAACGAACATCGGCGTCGCAGACCTGCACCCGGTTCTCCGGCAACGGCCAGCTCCTCACAGCGGCGGCGATGCTGTCCTTAAGCGAAGCAACGGCGGGCAGGACGAAGCGAATATCGTTATTCCGCCGTGTCATGATTGCCGCCGTCTGACCGAATATCGGCAAAAGCCGCTTCGTTTCGCTGCGGCGGCTTCCGGGGAGAAGGCACACCAGGGTCGTATCCGGATCGATACTGAGTCGCGCCCGCAACGCCGCGCCGTCACCCGAACCCGCGCCACTCTCCAGAACCGGGTGGCCGACGAAGGTGCACGGCAACCCCTCGGCCGTGAAAATGGGCGGTTCGAACGGCAACAACGCCAACAAATGGTCGAGGAAGCCCGCGATCTCACGGGCACGATGAGCCTTCCATGCCCACACCTGCGGCGCCACATAGTGCACAATGGGAATTCCATGATCATGCACCCGCTTGGCGACACGAAAGCAGAAACCGGGTGAATCGATCGTAACGACGACATCGGGTCGGTTGGCGACGATGGCCTCGGCGGTCTCGCCGATACGCCGAAGAAGCCCAAACAAACGGGGCAGGATTTCCGCCGCCCCCATCACCGACAATTCCTCCATGGGAAATCGGCTCACGAGGCCCAGCGCCGCCATCTGAACGCCGCCTATCCCTTCAAACCGGATCTTGCCGTCGAGGCGCTGAGACAACGCCGCCATTAAGCGCGCACCCAGCGCGTCTCCCGACGGTTCTCCAGCGATGATGAAAATCAGCGGACGATTGTCGCCCGCATCCCCAGTCACACGCGCACACCAACGACAAAGAGACCAACGTGGTTGGCGACACTCAGCATACGTTCATGATCGATGACAAGGGCGCCGCCCGCTTCCACCGCGATGCCTCGAAGCCCCGCCGCGGCCGCGGCCCGAACGGTGCTTTCCCCAACCGCCGGAAGATCGGCGCGGTTTTCTTGCTTGTCGACGCCGACCTTGACCAACACACCGCCCAGTCCCTCCCTTTGCAGCGAACCGGCACGGGCGATCATGGCATCGGTTCCCTCGAGGGCTTCGACAGCCAGCACCATGCCTTGCTGAACGACAGCCGCCTGCCCGACATCGAGGGCACAAAGCCCGCGCGCGACTTCCACGCCGCGCTCAATATCCAGCAGGGCCTGGGTATCCGGTGCTATGTCGCCGAGTACACCTTCGGCGGCCAGATCGTTCGGCAGCAGGCTCTCGGCGCCAACAACGACGAATCCTTCTTTTGCTTCCAGCTCCCGGACGACCGCGCCGAGCAGACCATCGTCGCCCAAGGCCTTACCGCTGACCTTGGCGAGAAACTTGGCCGTCCACAGATCCGGTTTCAGCTCCGAGAGCGATGGCCGTCGAACCGGACCGGCCAGGACCAGTTCTTTCACATCTTCTTTTTTCAGAATTTTCAGTGCCTTGCCGCCAGCACCAAGGCGCACCCAAGCATGTGGCGCGCCTTCCACCGTTTCGAGCGGTGTTTGTCCTTCGAACGCAAGCACGAAGTGTGGACGGCCGGACCTTCGGCAGGCTTCGATGATGCGTACCGGCAAATCACCGCCGCCGGCGATGATCCCCAATTTAGGCTGCATGGTCGAGTGCCGGTTGACAAATTCCCCGAGACGATTTGGCGCGGATAAACTCAACGATCTCCATCACGAACTCATTGCTCTTGAACATCTGCGAAACATCCTCGATGCGCTCGGCCATCGTGCCCTCGTGGGCGAAAAGCAGGCGATAGGCACGACGCATTGCATGAACCTGATCGCGGGAAAATTGGCGGCGCTTCAGACCGACGATGTTGAGCCCCTGCAGGCGCGCACGGTTCCCGGTAACGCGACCGTAGGGAATGATGTCGCTCTCGACGCCGCTCATGCCGCCAACCATGGCATGACGACCGATGCGGGTGAACTGATGCGCCGCCGACAGGCCTCCCATGATGGCCCAATCGCCAATCTCAACGTGCCCGCCGAGGGTGGCACAGTTCACCATGATGACGTTGTTCCCAATGATGCAGTCGTGTGCGACATGAGCGCCGGCCATCAACAAGCAGTTATCGCCTATCCGCGTGACCATGCCACCGCCCTGGGTGCCGGGGTTCACGGTCACATGCTCGCGGATGACATTGTTGCTCCCAATCTCCAACCGCGACTGTTCCCCCTGGTACTTCAAGTCCTGGGGCGGCAAACCAATCGATGCGAATGGAAAGATTCTCGTGTTCTCGCCGACGATTGTACGTCCGTCAATCACCACGTGAGCGACCAACGCTACGCCGGAGCGCAACTCAACTTCCGGACCAACGATACTATAGGGGCCAACAACAACGCCCTCTCCGACAACGGCGCCGTCTTCAACGATCGCGGTGGGGTGGATCTGGTTCACCCCGCTATTCATCCCTAATCATCGCAGCATATGTCGCCTCGGCGACCAGCACACCGTCGACCTTTGCCTCCCCTTTGAATTTCCATACGTTGCCGCGATTGCGTTGTTTTTCAACGTGCAGGTGGATGGTGTCACCCGGAACGACGGGCTTACGAAAACGCGCCGAATCGATCGACATGAAGTAGACGAGTCGGCCCTCGCTTTCCGGTCCCAGCGACGAGACCACCAACACCGCCGCGGTCTGAGCCATCGCCTCGATGATCAAAACTCCGGGCATCACCGCGTGCGACGGAAAATGTCCCTGAAAAAACGGCTCGTTGATGCTGACGTTCTTTATTCCGGTAGCCCGCAAGTTGGCGACGACGTCGACTATGCGATCGATCATCAACATGGGATACCGATGGGGAATCATCTCCTGAATTCTTTGAACATCGAAGCTGACACCTGTCGCAGGCGCGGTTTCCGAATCCATCGCTTACGCGTCCTTCTTTTTAGCAAGGTGCGCTAAGGCAACCACCTGTCGAAAGAACTGTCGAACGGGAACGGATGGATAGCCCATTACCGCGGCGCCTGGCTCGATATCCCTGATGACACCGGTTTTCGCGGCAATTCGGGCTCCATCACCGACCTTCGTGTGCCCCGCGAACCCTGCCTGCCCTCCGATCATGACTCCCTTTCCGACCGTTGTGCTACCGGATATGCCGACCTGCGCGACCACGATGCAGCCCTTTCCCAGGCGCACGTTATGGCCGATTTGAACGAGATTATCAATTTTGGTTCCATCTTCTATGACGGTATCCGACGCTGCTCCCCGATCGATCGTCGTGTTGGCGCCAATCTCGACGTCGTCGCCGATGATGACGCGCCCCAACTGCGGCACTTTGAGGTGTCCATCCCGTCCGGGAATAAAACCGAAGCCGTCCTGACCGATGCGAACACCGGGATGAATGTACGTCCGTTCACCGATGATACAGAACGCCAGAGAAGCGCACGCTCCGACAAAGCCATCCTGTCCAACAACGACACCCGGACCGATCACGGCGTTCGCTGAAATCAGGGTGCGATCCCCCAACTCGGCTTCAGCCCCTACCACGGCACCAGCGTCGATCCGACACCCCTCGCCGATCCTCGCCGACGCATCCACAACGGCCGAGGCATGAACGCCGACGCCGTCGGCACCGCCAGGATAGAACGCATTCGCGACCCGGGCGAAAGCTCTGAGAGGTTGAGGTGTCACCAATAGAACCATGCCCGTTGGCGCCTTCGCGGCATCTTCTTCGCGTATGAGGCATGCACCCGCCTTGCTTACGGCGAGAGCGGGAGAATAGCGAATATCCTCGAAAAACGTCACATCCCCCGGTCCGGCCGCGTTCAGGGGGGCGACATCGGCGAACATTTTAGTCCGATTTTCGCTATCACCACCGACTTTCGCGCCGGAGATTTCCTCCAACTCATTGAGGCTGAATGGCCCAGATACCTTGAAGAACCGTGAGTCCACCATCCGATCACTCGCCCTCCGGGCTTAAAACCTCAACCACCGGCAATTTGGTATCAAGACGCATTAAAACCTCTTCCGTGATCTCCAGTTGCGTAGCGGCCAGCACGGTCTGGTCCTTGCGCAATATCAGGGTGAGGTTTCGTTCGTTGGCGATCTCAGCGACAATCGTGTTAAGCGTCGTTTGCACGATCGTCATCGCTTTTGCGCGCGCTTCATCCAACATGCGCCGACGTTTCTGGGTCATGGCCTGCGCGGCGCTGACCCGCTCGTTGAGGCGTTTTTGTTGATTTTCGTACGCCTCGTCTGTGAGTCCGTCTTTACTTTCGCCCAACTGAATATGGGCAGCGCGGATTTCTTCTTCTTCCTTCTGAATCTCGATTCGGTATGCCTCGCGATGGGTTCGCAATTTGCCCTGAATGTCCTGCACGGCAACGGCGTTTCGAAGCACTCGATCGATATCGAGGATGGCTATTTTAAGCGGTACCGATTCTTCTGCAGCGAACAAAAAGCCTGGTGCAATACAAAACACCACCGCGAGCGCCGCTAGGCGGCCCACTCGAAATACCATACGTTAGAACCTGGCCCCAAGATTGACACGCACCAACTCGGTCCGGTCGAAATCCTCCTTGAGAAACGGAACACCCACATCGACACCGATAGGCCCGAATGGAGAAGTCCATGTCACCCCGGCACCCACAGATCCCCGCACACTACCGGTATCGGCAACCGTTGGCCCGGAGATTGTATCGGGAAGACTCCCGGCACTTCCAAGGTCTGTGAAGAGTCGCCCTCGCAACGGAAGCTCGTCGGGCACAGGCAATGGGAAGCTCAGCTCGATTGTCCCCGTATAAAACCATCGGCCGCCAAGGGCGTCGTCGGTATGGGTGTCGCGCGGCCCGACACCCGCGGCCTCGAACCCCCTCAAGTCATCACCGCCGACAAAAAAGCGATCGAATAGCCGGACGTCGTCACCGATACCGACGACATAACCGCCGGACGCACGGAGGGCCAAGACCCAGCGTTCACTGTCTGTGAGAGGTAGGTAGTACCCCCCTTTGACTGTGGGACGGAAATATTTGACATCGCCACCGAGACCGGCAAATCCAAGATCGAGCTGACCGAAATAGCCACTGCTTGGATTCAGCCGGTTGTTGCGCCGATCGTAGGTTAACGTTTGCGAAATCTCGGAAATGTAGTTCTCGCCCTCTTCCCTTTGGATGAAGGGCGATGCGGTATCGGGAACATTTTCGATCTTGCTGCGCTTGAAGGTATAGCGCCAACTCTGTCGCAAATGTTCGGTCAGGGGATATCCGAAGCGAATCGCGCCACCGATCGATGACTCGTCAAATGACGCCTGGTCCTGACGATCAATTGTCACCCAAAAGGCATCGGCTCCAGCACTGATCTCGCGGTCCAGGAAATATGGTTCCGTGAAACTGACGTTCACTTGGCTGTCTCGCTGGGCAACCAGCACGCGCGCTCGCAGATCTTGCCCGCGGCCCAGGAGATTTCGCTCCTGCAACGTAACATCACCGATGACGCCGCTGGTGGTCGAGAAGCCGGCACCGAGCGACAGGCTACCCGTGGATTTTTCCTCGACATCGACGTTGACGACCGCCTTGTCGGGGGCACTTCCCGGAACCTGTTCGATATCCACGCTTTCGAAATAGTCCAGATTGCGGATTCGCTGCCGTGAGCGCTTGATCTTTGAGGCGTTGAACGGGTCACCTTCGACGAGACGAAACTCGCGACGAATCACCTTATCGATGGTTCTGACGTTGCCATTGATGTTGATCCGCTCTACGAAAACGCGAGGTCCTTCGCCAATCTCGAAGGCGACATCGATTTTGCTTTCGGCGCGATTCCGGTTGAGGCGCGGCCGTACTTCGACAAAGGCAAATCCGAGAGTTCCGACCAATTCGTCAAGTGCATCGACGGTCTTCTCGACCTCATCGGCATCGTACCAATCGCCGGGCTCGACGGTTAAGGCTTCGCGCGCT
>JAHCKI010000135.1 GCA_026125865.1 Rhodospirillales bacterium | reverse complement strand
CACTGCGAGATTCACTGCTACGCCACTTTCACCGGCGGGATGTGATGCGTCACGCAGCCGCCGAATACAAGGCCCGGACCGAAAACTCCGTCGACATCACCGGAACGGGTGGCAAGGATTCGGCGCCGGAGGACAACGGGGCGCTCACACCGGCTAATCTCGGCACCGCGACCATCGATCTGCCGAGCATTTCCGTCCTCAGCGGGCTCGACAAGGATTTAAAACTTCAGAAGGCGGAGTACGAGAAGCAGCTCGAAACCTTCCAGGGCAAACTCAATCAGCGGTTCCGCGCGGCGAAAGAACTGGGTATCTCCACCATCCTGGTCTTCGAGGGATGGGACGCCGCCGGCAAGGGGGGCGCCATTCGGCGGGCGACGGCGGCGCTCGACGCCCGCGACTATCAGGTCATCCCCATCGCCGCGCCGACCGACGAAGAACGGGCCCAACACTATCTATGGCGGTTCTGGCGCCACCTGGCGCGGGCCGGCCGCATGACCATCTTCGACCGAAGCTGGTACGGTCGGGTGCTGGTCGAGCGTGTCGAAGGCTTCGCCCACGAGCCGGAATGGAAACGAGCCTATGCCGAAATCAACGATTTCGAGGATCAGCTCGTGCGCCATGGCATCGTTCTTTGCAAGTTCTGGCTCCACATCACCAAGGACGAGCAGTTGGCCCGTTTCGAGGCCCGCGAGCAGGTGGAGTACAAGCGCTGGAAACTGACCGACGAGGACTGGCGCAACCGCGAAAAGTGGGACCAATACGACGAAGCCGTCAACGATATGGTGGAACATACCAGCACCACCCTCGCGCCTTGGACGCTGGTCGAAGCCAACGATAAGCGTTTCGCCCGCGTCAAGGTTCTCGAGACCATTTGCGACGGCCTCAAAACCGGAATCGCCCGACAGGAAAATAGCGAGCACGCGAACTGGCGGGAACAGAAGGCAAAGAAAGCAGGATGAGCAACCCGACCGAAGCGACGACGGAAACGACGACCGCACCCCCGGCCGCGTCGGCGGACGCCGCCACGTCAACCCCCCTTAAAGACACGGACGCTCCAACGAAACGGTCGCCGAAGCAGCCTACGCGTCGTGATTCGGCGTCGGAAACCCACACGATTCCGGCCACGGCTGAGTCGGAAACCCCGGTCGATTTGCGCGCGCCCGATCTCTATCTCAACCGCGAACTGACGTGGCTGGAATTCAACAAGCGAGTGCTCAACGAAGCCCGCGACCCGCGCACGCCCCTGTTGGAACGGGTGAAGTTCCTGGCCATCGCCGCCAACAACATGGACGAATTCTTCATGAAGCGGATCGGCGGCCTCAAGCAGCAGATCGGCGCCGGCGTTCACAAGCTCACGGTCGATGGACGAACGCCAAGCCAGCAACTGGACGCATGCCGCGCTGTGATCGCCGACTTCATGGCCGAAAAGCGTCGGGTCTATGGGGACGTGCTGAACGACCTTCGGACCTACGACATTCATATCCGCCGCTTCGAGGAGCTATCACCGGAACAAAAGGATGGTGTCCTGAATTTCTACCACCAGAACATCTTTCCGCTGCTGACACCGCTGGCTATCGATCCGGCGCACCCGTTTCCCTTTATCTCCAATCTCTCCCTCAACCTTCTGGTTACGTTGCGTTTTCCGGGCGAGTCCGAACTCATCATGGCGCGCATCAAGGTGCCGGTGGGGGCTGAGGTGACACGTTTCATCCGGGTCGGCGAAGCGAACCATTTCGTTGCGCTCGAAGACGTGATGTCCCACTGCCTGGAGGAGCTGTTCCCGGGCATGGAGGTCTACTCGGTGGAGCTGTTCCGTGTCACCCGCAACGCCAACACCGAACGCGACGAAGACAAGGCGGATGACCTGCTCGCTATGATCGAGGCTGAGCTGCGGGACCGGCGTTTCGCGCCCATCGTTCGTCTCGAAACGCACATCGGCATCGATCCCGACCATCGCGGCATGCTGGCGGCCGAATTGGGATTGGACGTGGACAATGATGTCTATGAGCGGGACGTGATGATCGGCATGCGCGACCTGATGGAGTTGGCGCAGCTCGATATCGCCGGACTGCATGATCCAGCCCATGAGGCAATCACCAACGTCAAGCTCGAGGAGCGCGCCAACGTTTTCCATATCATTCGCGAAAACGGCCCTATCCTGCTGCATCACCCGTACGAATCCTTCGCAACGTCGGTCACCCGCTTCGTCCGCGAGGCGGCGGTGGACCCAAAGGTGTTGGCGGTCAAAATGACCCTGTACCGTACCTCCGCCGACACTCAGATCATCGATTGTCTGATCGAGGCGGCCCGCAACGGCAAACAAGTGGCGGTCGTGGTCGAACTGAAGGCGCGCTTCGACGAAGCCGCCAACATCCGTTGGGCGTCGCGCATGGAGGAAGCCGGCATCCACGTCACTTACGGCGTCATCGGCCTCAAGACCCATTGCAAGCTGGTTCTGGTGGTGCGCCGCGACTACAACGGTCTTAAGCGATACGCCCACATCGGCACCGGCAACTATCATGCCGGCACCGCCCGCATCTATTGCGACCTGGGCCTGCTGACCTGCGATCCCGCTATCGGCCAGGACCTCACGGAGCTGTTCAATTACCTGACCACAGGCTGCCGGCCAGCTCGCGACTACCGCAAGATCCTGGCCGCGCCCAACCTGATGAAGCGGGCATTGCTGGCCAAGATCGATCGCGAGATCGCTGTCCACAACGATGACGTTCCCGGTCTCATTCGCTTCAAAGCCAATGCGTTGACCGATCCGGATGTCGTCGAGGCTCTGTGTCGCGCCTCACGGGCGGGGGTATGGGTTGAGCTGGTGATCCGCGACTCATGCCGGCTGCGTCCGGGCATACCGGGTCTATCCGAAACCATCAGCGTGATCAGCATCGTTGGTCGTTTTCTCGAGCACACCCGCATCTACTACTTCCAGAACGGTGGTGACGAAGAATACTTCATCGGCTCGGCGGATCTCATGCTCCGCAATCTGGAAATGCGAGTCGAAGTGCTGGTGCCCATCGAGGCGCCGGAACACCGCAAGGAACTCAATGCCGTCTTTGACACCCAGCTACGGGACCAGCGCAACGCGTGGGAGATGCGACCCGATGGCAGTTACGTGCAGCGCCAACCCAATACCGAACGGGAAGAGCGCTCATCGCAAGAAAGCCTGATCCAGGCGGCCAAGCTGCGCGCCGAACGCGCCAAACGCCAGCGTAAAACCAAACCCCGCGCCTTCGCACGGCGAGCCCCGAAATAGCCGAAGGCAGCGCTCGACATTTGCTGTGATCAATCCAACAGAGCCGTAACAAGGCGGCTGGTGTCGGTGAGACGGTCGGCAAGGAGTCGGGCAATGAACTCGTGGAAACTTGCCGCCAGTTCCGGATCGTCTTCCTTCATGCGCGCCAGGGCCGGGACGGTCAGAACGAGGATATCGCTGTCCCGGTCGGCGATGACCGAGGCCGAGCGTTCCTTGCCGAGATAGAGGGCGACTTCGCCGACGACCGCTCCCGGACCAAAGGTATGGAGCCGCGTCCCCTCTTCCCCGGGTTTGGCTTCCAGGCGCACCGTCACTTGCCCCGATTCAACGAGGAACAGATCGCGCGATCGATCGCGCTGGCGAATGATGTAGGTGCCGGTCGCGACCGATCGCCGCTCCAGATAGGCGCAGAACTTTTGCATCCCGGCCTCGTTATCGAAGGCATCGATCAGTCTCCGCTTCAGGACCTCACGAGAACCGATATCACCGTCGATACCGATATCGCTTCCCCTAGACGTGGATAGAATGCGGTTTTCGCACCATTCGAGACCGCGGTAGAGCCCGGGAAACACCTGGACCCGTTCGCTCGCGTGCTTGAGGATACCAGCGCGCTGCAACTGTGAGGCGACATCGTCCGACATTTTGGCCAGCACGATGCGATAGTGGCGTTCCTCGGCGTAACGGACCATCTTCTCGAAGCTGAAAACCGCCGAGGCATCAAGGCCCGAAACCCGCCGGAAATCGAGAATGAGATAACGGAGAGCGGGCTGCAATGGATCGTCCAGGCGCTGACGCAGACGGTCAAGCACGCGATGCGCGGTGGCGAAAAAGATATAGCCTTGCAGCTTGAAAATGGCGATGGCACCCGCCGTCGTTCGCAAGATCTCGCGCGCCTCTTCCGTGCGGTCCAGCTTACCATGCAGGTCTAAGCCGGACAGCGCGTGCCTTACAATGGTTATGCGACTATAGCGTATGACGAACAGCACGATGCCGGCAGCGACGCCGACGGCAATGCCTTTCAGGTAGCCGACGAGGGTAAACACCGCCACGATCAACAAAATGACAAGGTAGTCGGCCCGTGGCAGCCGGAAGGCGGAGGCATAGAGCCATTCCACCAGGAAACCGAGCCCGAAATAGATGAGCAGACCGCCGAGGATCGGTTTCGGAACATAGGCGAGCGCCGCCGACCCGAACACCAGGACAAAAACGCACACCAGTGCCGAGGTCAGGCTGACCACGCGTGGTGGAACCTTCATCCGACTGGCCGTGACGGACAGGGACAAGGAATGAAAGCTCGGTAGCCCGCCGCCAAAGCTTGCAAGAAGATTGGCAAGGCCCGTCGCCCGCAGTTCCCGATTGACGTCGATGTCATGGCGCACGGCCACATCGAGCGCGGAAGCGAACAGCAGCATGGTGACGGTGGCCACCACGACCAACGACCCAAGATTCATCGCCTCGCCCGGAAGCACCGTCCACTCGACGGCCTCGAGCATTTGCAAATCGATGGGGAGCAAGGGCCGATCGGAGGTGAACGATCCCAACAGCCACCCAGCCTCACGGGCTTCGGAAAGCGTTGTGTCGGTGACGAACAAGACGAGAAAGAATATGGCCGCCGCCGCCGAAAGGACGGCGGGCAACAGCCAAGCCTGAGAAAACCGTCGTGTGAGAACCCAAAGGACGACACCAAGAACGGCGGCCGGCGCCCACATGGCCGCGACATCGCTTGTGAACAGGTCCGGCACGGTTGCGATGGAAAAGGACTCGCCGGTCAGCATGGAAATCGCGCCCCGGACCAACAGCGTTCCGACACCGGCCATGACACCGCCGACCACGGGAAACGGGATGTAGCGGATGACCCGGCCAAGGGACAATGCGCCGAGAGTGAGAAAAGTCAGGCCGCAGATCGCGTTGGACAGGGCAATCATCACCAAGACCGTTGCCGCCACCGATTCGGCGCCGGCGCCAGGACCCATCCTCGCCGCGACACTTGCGGCCATAATTCCAAGAACCGCAGCGGTTACATGCTGCGGGATTCCGATGGTACCAGAATAGGTACTACGAAGTGCCAGAATGAGGCCGGCGACCGCGGCGCTAAAAAGACCGGCATTGATCCCATCCGCCACGTGAACGGCAAGGTCGCCGCCATAAACGAGGGTCGCATAGGATACGGCATTGGTGACAGCCACGATTCCGGCAAGCAGCCCCGCCACAACACCAGCGACGACGGACTTCAGGGAACCAACCGGTTTGGCCCCCCGGTGCAGCGAAGCCGGTTCATCGGCTATGGCTTCTCCGACCGCTATCGCCGACGAAAGCCCCGGTCCTTCATCGATTGTCTCGCCCTGCACCACCGCCATTTTTTCTCTCGGTTCATGTCGGGACTATTGTCGTACTCCAATGGCGATTGTCGCAGTTCACCGATCCGTGTCCAAGACCCCGTTTGTGTGGTCTGTCACGAAAACCGGGATGCCGCGTTCTATTAGTCCCTCCTCTGAGGACTATGTGGACCACATTCGAGACCACAACAGCGTGGAATAGCTTACAACAGCTTGCGCCACAGGGGATCTTTAAGACGATCAATGAAGGCCTCGTGAAGCGCTGCTTCTTCGGGCGTTGGTTGGACCAAGCGTGGTACTCTCTTGTACGTTCGAGTCACATCCGTGTCATGGACTGTTTTTGCCAACACGAGTCCCGGTTGGCGACCGCCGAGCAATTCCAGGTATACGGCGGCGAGCAGGTGCGAATCCTTGAGCGCGCCATGCAGTTCGCGGTCCGACAGGTCAATTTCGAACCGGCGACACAAGGCATCCAGATTTGCCGGCGCGCCGGGAAACTTCTTTCGTGCGACTTCCACCGTGTCGACCGCTCGTTTCCAGGCAATCGGTTTCCGCTGCAACCGTTTCAGTTCTGCATTGAGGAACTTGAGATCAAAGCTCGCGTTGTGGATCACCAATTGCGAGTCCTGTATGAACGCCAGAAACTCTTCCACGACCAATGCGAAAATCGGTTTATCGGCGAGAAATGCATCGGACAAGCCGTGTACCGCAAAGGCGCCCGGCGGCATCGATCGTTCCGGATTGACGTATTGCTGATAGGTGCGGCCGGTCGGAATGTGATTGATCAGTTCGACACATCCGATTTCGACGATGCGATCGCCTTCGTCCGGGTTGAAACCCGTTGTTTCGGTATCGAGAACAACCTCGCGCATCGGTCCCTCTTCCCCTCCTGCTTGTTATGGAACGCCGTGGATTTACCAGCGGCGGCGGCGCGTCTTCCTCGTTTCGG
>JAHCKI010000134.1 GCA_026125865.1 Rhodospirillales bacterium | reverse complement strand
TCGGGATTGGTGCACGTCACCGCGCTGGAAGCCCATGGCATCCACATCGACAGGGCGCCGATCGGTGGCGGAGAGAAGGAGACCGAGCCGGAGTCCGGCGGGACCGGACTAGAGATCCCGTCGCTGCCGGTGGCGATACGTGTCGATCGCCTGGAGGTGGCAGACCTTTCGCTCGGCGAAGCGCTGATCGGCGAGGCGATGACCCTGCGCATCGACGGCAAGCTTGCCGCGCCGCTGGACGAAGCCATCCGGACCGAGCTTGCCATCCGTCGCACCGATGGCGGCGACAGCGATATCGCGCTGACAGGATCGTTCAATCCGAGCACCGAAAACCTTGTCGTCGACGCCAAGGCGCGCGAACCGGCGGGGGGGCTGGTGATGCGCTTGGCCGGGCTTCAACCGTATCCGCCGTTTTCCCTTGATGTCACCGGCTCCGGCCCGCTTGCCGAATGGCAAGGGAAGATGAGCGTCACCGCCGAAGGTCTGTTCGCGGTCGATGGCGAAATGGTGATCCAACAATCCGACGACCTTCTGTTCGGGCTCGACGGACGCGCCCATGTCACCGGTATGGTCGAGGAGGGTATGCGCCCCGCGATTGGTGAGACGGTCCCCTTCGAGGTGAGGGTTCGACATAAGGATAGCCTGCTCACCATCGAGACCCTTGATGCCAAGACCGCCGCCATCGGGCTTAAGGGCAAAGGGCATTTGGATCTGGAGACGGAAGAATTCAAGGCGAACCTCTCACTGAATGCCTTGGATCCCGAACGCCTCTCCACCCTGATGGCGCCCACGTCGCTGAAGCGCCTGGACGTCGATGTCGAGGCCGCCGGCGACATATCCTTCCCCTCGGCATCCGTACGGGCGATGGTGGGCGAAGTGACGACGCCCGGCATCGCCATCGGTATGGTCGAGGTGTCCGCCGACCTGAAGCCGGACCCGGACGCGCGCGCGACCGAGGCTGGTATGCCCCACCGCCTCGATGTGACCGTTGCCGCCAGCGGCTTTTCCGCCGACGATCCCGCGACCGCGGTGTTGACCGGTGACACTCCCGCTTTTTTGGTGCGCGGGGTCCTCGACCCGGTATTCGAAGCCATCGACGTCGAAACCATCGAGGTCAAGGGCGATGCCTTGCGGGTCAATGGCCAGGGTCGCCTTGCCTTTGCCGGAGGAGAAAGCGATTTTGCGCTCACCGGCGGCATTGACGACCTGTCCCGGCTTGGAGACGCCATGGAAATGCCGTTGAAAGGGTCCCTCGGCCTGGAGGCGTCGACGCGGGGAGACTTGGCGGCATCGCGACTCGGCGGCAAGGCGGCCGTCCGCTTGGCGGGGTTCTCCATGGGCGAGCCCGTGGTCGATGCGCTTCTCGGCCCGTCGGCAGCGATCACGACGACCATCGCAATGGACGGAGAAGACACGTTCACCGTCGAGGCGCTCAAGCTTGACGCCGCGACTTTCAACGTGACCGGGGACGCACGAATCACCCACGGTTTCGAGACACTGGCCGCCAAGGCGAAGCTCGTTGTCGATGATCTCGCCCCGATCGGCGACGCCGTCGAGTCACCCATGACCGGCAATCTGGTGGCCGATTTGACGGCGGACGGCGCCCTCGCCGATCCGACGATCGCCCTTGTCACCGTGCTCGGTGAGGCCAGCGCCGCCGGCATCGCCATTCCCTCGGCGGAGGTCAGGGTAACGGCGGCCAACGCCGTTTCCCGGCCCGAGGGCAGGCTGGACGTTGTCGCGGATACCTCGTTGTCACCGATCAAGGCGGGGACGCGCTTTGCCATGGAAGACGGAGAACGGCTGCGCCTATCGGAAATCCTGGCGAACGCATTCGGCATCGATCTCACGGGCGAACTAGTCGCGCCACTCGCCGGCGGGAGTCTTGTCGGCGACATCAAAGCCGCTTTCCGGGGCGGCGACGAGGGAGTGACGGTGTCGGGAATGAAGGCCCTCGGCAGCGCCGACCTGAAGCTTCGCCTCCATGACGAAGGGGGATTGCAGGCGGCGGTCCTGCGCCTGGACGGGTCGTCGTTGGTGGTCGTTCCGGAGGGCGGCGAAGCGGTTCGCATCGGCAAGATCAACGCCGAAGGCTCGGCCACCGACGTGCTGGGCACACCGAAAGGGAAGCTGTCCCTCAAGGGCGCCGACATCGGCACCAACGCTTTCGCCGTCAAGACGCTGGATGCCGGCGTGACGGGCGGCGCGTCGGACGCTCAGTTTCAGGTCAGCACCGAACTCGCGGACAATCCCGGCGGAAATGTTCGCTTGCGAGGCGCCATGGTGTCTGCGAACGACGAAATTCGCGTCACCCTGAACAACCTCGACGGCACCGTCGCCGAGATCCCCTTTGCCTTGCAGCGACCGGCTCAGGTCGCGGCAAAGGGCGAGGCCATTCGCGCTCGTGACATTGCGCTGAAGGTGTCCGATGGCTTGATCACGCTCAACGCCGACCACGCGCCGGCTGAGAAGACCGCGCGGCTGCGCATTGCGGACCTTCCGCTGAGCCTGGCGAAGGCCGCCTCGCCGGGTCTCGTTCTACGCGGTGCCTTGAATGCCGACGCCGACATTCTGACCGAGGGGTCGCAGCTTGGCGGAACATTGGCTCTGCGTGTGACCAGCTTCGGATATGGCGACGAAGCCCTCGCCGAAGTTCCGCCGCTCAACGCTGATCTGGACGCACGCTGGTCCAGAGGTGTCGTCACAGCCGATGGACGAGTTCGGGGTATCGGCGACAGCGACCTGGCGCTCACCGGGCGCGTGCCGCTCAGGGTCGACGCCCGATCCCTGGCGGTGGACCTGAAAGACAACGCGCCGCTGTCGGCAACGGTCGACTGGCAAGGTGCGCTTGGGCCCTTGGTTGCCGCTTTGCCCATCGATGGCCACCAAGTCAGTGGTCAGGGAACCATCAATCTCGACGTGGCCGGTACGATTGCGGCGCCCCGCATCGAGGGTGATGTCACCATCAATGGCGGTCGCTACGAAAACCTGGAATACGGGACGGTCCTCGACGCGCTCAACGCCGTGGTCCGCATCGAACCCAACCAGATCATTAACGCTACACTGTCGGGGACGGACGGCGGCCGTGGGCGACTGTCCGGCAAGGGGCGCATTCCCCTCGATAAGAGGGCGGGCAAGATGGACGTTAGCCTCGATTTCCAAAACGCGACGCTGGTGCGGCGGGATGACGTCACCGCCGCCGCAAGCGGCGAGATCCGCTTCGTCGAGGGCGCGCGCAACAAGTTGGAAGGCCGCATCAAGCCGACGCGGATCGAGGCGCGCCTCGTCAATCGCATGCCGCCATCGGTTGTCGATCTTGATCCTGTCGAAATCGGCAAGAACGGTCAGGTTATTAGCGCCAAGCCCGCGAAAAACGCCGAAGCAGCGGTACCCCTGGATCTCGACCTCACCATCGACATGCCCGGTGACGTGTACGTTCGCGGCCGCGGCCTCGATTCCGAATGGAAGGGAAATCTGACGGTCAACGGTCCCGCCAGCGAGCCGAGGGTCAAGGGCAAAATTGAAATCGTGCGCGGCAATTTTTCGTTCGTCGGTAAGCGGTTCAAATTGACCAAGGGCGACGTGGAATTCTCCGGCGGTCGAAAGATCGATCCGCGCCTGAATGTCGTTGCCGAACACTCTGGGAACGATATCACCGGTGTCATCTCGGTAACCGGTCTGGCCTCGGATCCTCAGATTAGTTTGTCCTCGGTCCCCGGCCTGCCGGAGAGCGAGATTCTTCCCCGGGTTCTATTCGGAAAGGCGGCCGACGAACTGGGGCCCGCCGAAGCCGTGCAAATCGCACTGGCGCTCGACAACTTGCGAAGCGGTGAAGGGGGAATGGTCGACGCGTCGCGTGGTTTGCTGGGCGTCGACATGTTGTCCATCGACCCGGGTAGCGGCGATGGAGGATCGGCGATCCGGGCCGGCAAGAACATCGGCGACCGCATCTACTTGGAAACGAAACAGGGCACCAAGCCGGGCACCGTCAAATACAGCGCCGAGGTCAAGATTACCGACCAACTTTCCCTTGAGGCGGAGCTGAGCGAGGGAACGTCGGAAACGAAGGAATTCATCGGGCTCAAGTGGCAATACGACTACTAGGAAAATAGAATTCGTATTTCTATTGTATTGTTAATATGAGCGAGCGAGCAGACAGGTGGTTTGTATTATTCGCAGTGAACCGTCGCCAGTTCCGCGCCTTTGGCTCGGCGTCGTGGCCCTCGATGGCGACGACGGTCAGCGAGAAAACTGCTTGCAACCAGTGGCCGGACACCCGGTTCTCGAGTGGGTGTTGGCGCGGCTGCGACCGCAGGTGTCGATGATGCTCCTGGCCGGTGAAGGCGATCTCCGTCAATTCGCATCGTGGGACCTGCCGCTGGTCGCGTCGAGGACCGTTGCCGGCGCCGGACCTCTGCCCGCCGCGCTCGCCGGCATGGAATGGGCCGCCACCCACGCCAAGGACGTACCCTGGGTGGTGACCGTGGCGGCCGACGTGCCGTTCCTGCCGGAGGATCTGGTGGCGCGGTTGGCACAAGCGGTGACGGACCAGGAAGCGGATGCCGCCTGTGTCGTGTCGGGCGGCGTCGAGAAATGGTCGTATGGTTTGTGGCCGACCCGTTGGCGACGCAAGCTGGCGCGAGCGCTCGCCAATGGCACAACGGTCGACCGTGGCCATACTCTCCAGGACTGGCTCTCAAACTGGTCCGTTGCCCGCACGGAATTTCCAGATACCCCGGTCGATCCCTTCCGCCGTTGGGAAAGGGAACACCCCTCGGCATGATGCCTTTTGTGCGGTAATCACCAACGTCTTTTTCAGAGGTTCGGATTGCTATTTATGAATAACAGGATTGCGGACTGAGCAATTCAAAAATTTACAAAATATGCTAGTATAATAAGTGTCGGTTGCCATGATGGGACCGGTGCCGCTTCCTTGGTGGAAGCGGAATGTTCAGCGCATTTGCGGGCAGGCCGAGGTGCGACCCGTACCCGCGCAGGAACAGGAGTTGGCCATGTTGAACGTTCGTGATCTTATTCCGTGGAGTCGTGATCGGCAGGTGATGCCGAAGAGGCACGGCTTTGAATATCCGTTCCTTGGTCTGCAGCGCGATATCGATCGGCTGTTCCATGAATTCTGGCATGGTTTCGACATGCCATTGCCACATCATTGGGAACAAGGCGTCGCCATGATGCCGAGCATCGACGTTCGCGAAGACGAAAAGGAAGTGGTGATCTGCGCCGAGCTTCCCGGTATGACCGAGGAGGATATCGACGTAACTCTTTCCGACACCATGCTGGTCATCGAGGGTGAAAAGAAGAGCGAGCACGAGGACCGCGAGGGCGGTTACCGCTATACGGAACGCTCGTTCGGTTCGTTCCGTCGCGGCGTGCCGATTGACGCCGCCATCGTTGGCGACAAGGTCGAAGCGACCTTCAAGGATGGCGTGTTGACCGTTGTTCTGCCCAAAACGCCGGAAGCCCAGAAAAAGCACAAGAAGATCGACGTGAAGGGTAGCGGTACGGCGAAAAAGGCCGCAGAAAAGGCCAAGGAAGAAGCGACCAAAAAGGCCGCGTGAGGAAGGTCGACTCGTGAAAAAGGGCCGGCAATCGCCGGTCCATTTTTTTCGCCAATGTCCGCTCGTGATAACCTCTGCCAAGTAGGCAGGTGTCAGTGTGCAAATGCCTTGAATGCGAACCAGTATGTGGACAGAACGCAAATCAGCGTCAGTGACATCAAGAATATGTACAAAAAAGTGCTCATTCGCATTTACCGTTCTCGATAAATCATTCGTCGGCAACAATCGCGTCACCCGCCGTCCAACAACCGATGCGGTTGTTCCAGACGAAAGCATTGCTGGGTATTTACGCTCAGATTGTCATCAATCAAGGAAATATTTCCTTGTTCCACTCGATTTTGCCAAAAATTTCCCGTTGTGGAGTTGATGGATACTTGTATCGGTTGAAGTTGCTGGGTTCAACCTACAACCTTTGCAGGAGCGCACCCAAGGTTTCGCAGAGACGGTCCAGGTCGTCGGGTTCGGAAAGGCGGTGTTCGCCTTCCTTGACGAGGGTGATTTCGACATCGGCGGACCTCAGGCACTCGGCGATCTTCAGCGATGTTTGCCAGGGAACGTCAGGGTCCTTCATGCCGTGAATGAGGCGCACCGGGCAATCCAAGGGGATCTCCCCGCGCAGGACGAGGTGGTTGCGGCCTTCCTCGATGATGAGCTTGGTTACCGGCGTCGGTTCGGGATCGTAGGGGCTGTAGACCGGCACGACACCGTCCCGATCCAAAATTTCCTTCTGCTCTGCGCTCAGCATTTGCAGGACGAGATCTTCGGTGAAGTCGGGCGCCGCCGCGATGCCGAGAAGCGCTGCCACCCGTTCCGGCCGCGCGAGGGCGGCATTCAACATGATCCAGCCGCCAAGGCTGGAGCCCACCAGCACTTGCGGTCCGTCGGTGAGGTGATCGAGCGCATAGACGGCGTCGTCCGACCACTGCCCAATGGTGCCGTCGGTGAACGCCCCCGAAGACTCGCCGTGGCCGTAATAGTCGAAGCGCAGGAAGGCA
>JAHCKI010000133.1 GCA_026125865.1 Rhodospirillales bacterium | reverse complement strand
CGAGGATTCCGGACCGGGACGCGAACAAACCAGCAAAAAGAATGCCAAGTCGGCCACCACCGACAATCAGATCGAGGACCTTCGCTCCCGCCTCAACCAGATGCAAAAACAGCTGGACGATCTGACCGGACGCCAAAAATCCGACTGAGTCGTGTCCTGACGCCCCACAAAACTGGCCGAGCCGAACTCGTAGATTATTTCCACATTTCTTGTGTGTATATAAAATGAGCACCAAAGAGAGGGCGCCCTTCAGCGGGATCGGCCCTGGTTGCATCGGAGACCGATACCTATCTCATTGACTTCTATTCCAAATCCTTGCACATGATTGATTCCGATCATGTGAAATTTGCTCTAGGGTTTTCCGTCAAAGATGGTATATTGCGACGCATTCACCATAACTCGCGTGAGGAATGGAATTGGTGTCGATAGCGCGATATGCGCGCTGTACAAAGATGGCCGCTCAATAAACTCATGGGTTGATGTTTGCGTGGGAATTCCTACGTGCTATTCGAATGGGGGCATCGCGAGCCGAGCCACGGGCAATGGGTCCCGGCGAATATTCTTTTAGAGAGGTCAAATGTTGGGGAGATGAGTAAAATGACGCCTTTCGACAACGAAAACCCACTGAACGTTAAATCAACATTGCGCGCGACAGATGTCGACCGCTTTGTGGGAACACGAATCCGCGAACGGCGGGTCATGCTGGGTTTGAGCCAGCAACAAATGGCCGACATGATCGGTGTAACCTATCAGCAGGCCCACAAGTACGAGCGCGGCATCAACCGCATATCCGCTGGCCGCCTTTACGAAATCGCTCAGGTTTTGCGGGTTCCGGTGAGTTATTTCTTCGACGGCATCGAAGGTCCCAGCGGCGAGGAAGAGTTGTCGGTTCGTCAGCGCATGTGCCTGGAACTTTCACGCAACTTCGCGCAGATTCCGAGTGAACGCCATCGCGAGGCACTGAGCCATCTTGCGCGGGCGCTGACCATTAAATAGCTGGAATTTTTCGACGACCTCTCAAATAAGGACGCTCCGTCCTAGTCGTCGGAGCGCCAGGCTGCCTTGTGGTGCCGTGGCCACCGTCCGCGACCGACAACGATGAGGTCGAAACGCATGCTCAATTCGGAAAGATTCGGGTTGAGCTTCAGAAATGCTTCCGCCGCGCGTGCAATGCGATGACGCTGTCGGGGCGAGAGTACCGCCTCTAGCCCATCGTCATTGCCGCCATCGCGACGCGCCTTTACCTCGACAAACACCAGAACACCCCGGCGAAGGGCGACGATATCGATCTCCCCAACGTTCACCCGAAACCCGCGCGCCAAAATGCGATACCCCTTGAGCCGCAACCACATTGCGCACATGGTTTCGGCTGCGCGACCGAAGCGCCACGCCCGCTGTTTCTTTTTCCGGGCTCGTTCGTTTTTCCCACGATTTGTGGAAACCGCGTTCACGGGCACGCCTTTTTGAGCGCGATGGCGCGCGCATAAACATCGCGACGGGAACGGCCGCATTCGCGCGTCAAGTCATCAACGGCTTGTCGCAACGTCTGCGTTTGCATCGCTTGTGTCAGGCGTCGATCCACCTCGTCATCGTCGAGTTCCCTCGGTTCCGCCCTCGCGACGATGACCATGATTTCTCCTTTCGGCGGGCCGGCCTGGTCATAGAATTCGGCCAATTGGGCGAGAGTTCCGCGCTTTACCTCTTCAAACATCTTGGTCAATTCGCGCGCGACAACCGCCTCTCGGTCTCCAAACACCGCATGCATATCGGCCAGCGACGCCGCCAACCGGCGTGGTGACTCCATGAATGCCAAGGTCGCGGGAACCGCTACCAATTCTTCGAAAAAGACCCTTCGTCGGGAATTGCGGGTCGGTGGGAATCCGGCGAACAGGAACCGATCGGTAGCGAGGCCGGCGACGGTCAGCGCCGTGGTGACGGCAGACGGGCCGGGCACCGGCACGACCGAAATGTTGTCGTCGATACAGGCGCGCACCAGCCTATAGCCAGGGTCAGAGACCAGGGGCGTCCCCGCGTCGGAAACCAGCGCCACTCGCTGGCCTCTGCGGATACGTTGCAACAAAGCCGGACCCGCCGCACGGGCATTGTGCTCATGGTATGGCGTCAGGGAATTGGTGATTCCGTGGATGGCCAAGAGCTTCGCCGTCACACGCGTATCCTCGCAGGCGATAACATCGACTTCGCGAAGAACGTTGATTGCGCGTAAAGTGATGTCCGTCGCGTTCCCGATCGGCGTGGCGACGAGATATAGGCCGGTCGAAAGATCATGTCTTGCGCGCGCCGGATCGTCGACGGCCGGTTTACTCGCTCCGCCGGGGCCGCTACCCTGGGGCACTGTTTCGGATTCAACAGTTTGGGAAGGCTTTGTTTCGATCGATGATTGTCCGGTTTTGCCGCCGCCGGTTTGTCGCTGTCGCCTCATGGCTGGTCGCCATCTTCGTGTGTACCGCCTGTCAGTCTCCACCACCGCCGATTAGAACACAACCCGCGCCGCCGCCGGCGCCGGAAATCGTCACGCCGGAGCCGCAGCCGGAAATTTTCGTACACGATCTGGATGCACGCGGGCTCGCTCCCGCAGATATCCTCAGTACCGATGCGGATTTCGCGCTATTGGTCCCGGAACCCGAACCGGGTGCGGCGCCGCAATTGCCGCGGTCCTCTCTCGACGCCGTGCGGGTGGGGCTGTTACTGCCTCTCAGTGGGCGCCACACTCGAATCGGAAAGGCCATGCTCAATTCGGCGCAACTCGCGGTCTTCAAGTTGGCCGATACCAGTTTCGAACTGCACCCTTATGACACCAAGGGAACACCGGAAGGCGCGGCGGCGGCGGCAAGCGCGGCGATCCAGGATGGCGCGTCACTCATCATCGGCCCCCTTCTTTCCAGTTCCACAACCGCGGTCGCCGGCGTTGCGCAAGCGACCAGCACGCCCGTGATCTCATTTTCCAACGATCGCACGGTTGCCGGCGATGGCGTCTATGTCCTCGGCCTGACGCCCGATGCTCAGGTTGAGCGCGTTATCAATTTTGCCGACTCACAAGGCTACCGGCGGGTTGCCATCGTCGCCCCGGACAATGCCTATGGTGAACTCGTTGTCGACGCGGCCAAGGACGCGGCATCCATGGTTGGCAGCAACATCACGCACATCGAACTGCACGACCCGCAGAGCCAGGATTTCACCGAACTCGCGAAGCGTCTCGCCCAACTTCAAGAACCGACGGGAAGAGGCAGCCTCGACGCGGCCGCAAGCGGGGGCGGATCACGCGCCAAAGACACGGCCTATTGGAGCGATGGCCAGGGGTTCGACGCCTTGCTGATCGCCAACGGCGGCCGGCAGCTTCAGTCCATCGCGGCCCTTCTGCCCTATTACGGCGTCGACACGGCGAGGGTTAAGATCCTCGGCACCGGCGTCTGGGACGAGCCGGGAACCGGCCGGGAGCCGTCCCTTGTCGGCGGATGGTTCGCGGTGCCGCCGCCGGAAAGTCGCCGTGACTTCGTCGAACAATATCGGATGACTTATGGCGAGGCGCCGCCGCGTTTGTCCACCTTGGCCTACGACGCCACCGCGCTTGCCGCCGTATTGGCGCGAACCCGCGGCGTCGGCGGTTTCGAACCACAAGTGTTGACCGCGCCCAACGGCTTTTCGGGCACCGAAGGAATCTTTCGCTTCCACTATGACGGCATCGCCGAACGAGGCCTCGCGGTGCTTCAGGTCCAGCCCAACGGGAATGACGTGGTGAGTTACGCACCGGTCGGCTTTTGACGCGTTTTTTCCGTCGGCGGGAGGCGTTTTCAGGTCAGCAGTGCGTTCGTAATGGCATCGAGGCGGAGGCGGCCGCTGTCGGTGACGCGCAAACCGATGTCATCGAGTTCGGCGAAGCCCGCTTCGATGAGGTCGCGCATTTGCTCTCGATTGATGACGTCCTCAATCTCCCGCCCCGTAAGGCGTCGAAGGGTATCGCGTCGAACGCCGTCCGCAAGCCTTAAACCGAGAAGCAGGATCTCTTCGATCCGTTCGTCATGGGTCAACGCATCGCGAATCGCCGATCCGTGACCTTGGGCTTCCACCGCGTTCAGCCAGCGCTCGGATTGGCGATGTCGTTGTAGAGCCAGTGTCCGGCCGGCAAGGGTGAGGCGGCCGTGGGCTCCCGGTCCGATGCCCACATAGTCGCCCCCACGCCAAATGAAGAGATTGTGCCGACAGGCGGCCCCGGGCCGTGCGTGATTGGAGACCTCGTAAGCACCAAAGCTCGCCCCCGCCAAGACATCCTGGGTGATCTCGAAAAGATCGGCGGCCACATCGTCTTCGGCCGCGACGACGCCCTTCCGATGAAAGGCCGTTCCCCGCTCGATCGTTAGCTGATAGGCGGAAAGGTGTTCGCCGGCCATGTCGAGGGCCATGCGCAGTTCGCGCCGCCAATGGGTGGCGGATTGACCCGGCCAAGCATAGATCAGGTCGAACGACAGACGCGGAAAACATTTCGCGGCCGTGGCAACGGCGCGACCCGCTTCATCGGCGTCATGGACTCGCCCAAGAAATGCCAGGACCTTATCGTCGAAAGATTGCACGCCGATCGAAATGCGGTTGACGCCCGCCGCGCGCAACTCCGCGAAGCGGCCCGCTTCGACGCTTGTGGGGTTGGCCTCCAGCGTGACCTCCAAGTCGTCGCTCACGCGCCATTGTTCGCGAACCGCCGCGAGAAGAACGCTGACCGTAATCGGGTCCATCAAAGAAGGCGTACCGCCTCCGAAGAAAACACTGACGATGGCACGGTCCTTGGTTTCCTCGGCGAACGCCGTCAGGTCCCGGACAAGGGCCTCGCGCCAACGCGCCTGATCGATGTCTTCGGCGGCGGTACTATTGAAATCGCAGTAGGGACACTTGGATCGGCAAAACGGCCAATGAATGTAGATGGCGAGTTCGCCGGTTATCCTGTCGGCTATCGTATTGGCTGTCGTGTCCGCGAACACGGTTCTCGTCAGTTGGAGGCGCCGTCGCCGGACGGCGCCGCGAAGCAGGCATCGACCAGTTTGCGGAATGCGTCGGCACGGTGGGAGATCTGGTGCTTGTTGCTCGGATCCATCTCGCCGAAGGTGATGTCATAGCCCAAGGGAACGAACATCGGGTCGTATCCGAACCCCCTCTCCCCCCTTGGCGGCCACACCAATCGTCCGAAGACCGTTCCTTCAAAAAGGTCGCAATGTCCGTCCGGCCAACAAAGCGCGAGGGCGCAGGCGAAGTGGGCATCGCGGTTGGGTTGGTCCGCCAATGCCTCTTCGACTTTTTGCATCGCAAACCGGAAGTCCTTGTCCGGGCCGGCCCAACGCGCGGAGAGCACACCCGGCGCGCCATCCAGGGCTTCGACGGCCAGCCCGGAATCATCGGCGAGAGCGGGCAAACCGGTTTGCGTCGCTGCTCTCGCCTTGATCTCGGCGTTTTCCGCGAAGGTCTGTCCGGTCTCCTCCGGCTCGTCCAACCCAAGATCGCCGGCCGATACCACCTCGACGCCGTAGGGCGAGAGCAGATCGTTGATCTCCCCCACCTTTCCCAGGTTGTGACTGGCGATCACCAAGCGGCCGCCCGCGAATTTCCGCGCTTTACTCTCGCGACTGATCATTGCCGACGAATCCTGGGCGATCACGCCCTGGGAGAAAGAAATGGAGCGGGTGAAGGGAATCGAACCCTCGCACACGGCTTGGGAAGCCGATGCTCTACCACTGAGCTACACCCGCAAGCCCGTCTCTTTGTATAGGATATCCAAACCGACCCTGCAAGAAGCGCCAAGTTCCAGACACAAGGGGAAAGCCTCGCGAAGTCGTGAAAAATCGTTGCTTGGCCTCGGCACATGACTTCGTTTACCAACCTACCAATTTGCGCAGCGTATTCGAGGAACACGATGTCTGATACGAATCTGGCCGTTGCAATTCCGCTCGATGGCCAAAAGTTTCGGGATTGGGAAACGACCGCAAAAGGGGAACCGCGCGCCTTTGTCGCCTTGACTCGCTTCCGAACCCTTTGGATCAACACCGGCAGCCTCTGCAACTTGACCTGCGCGGGCTGCTACATCGAATCCAGTCCGACCAACGATCGCCTCGTTTATATCAGTGCGAACGAGGTTCGAAGCTACCTCGATGAAATCAGGCAAGAGCACCTGCCCGTCGAAGAAATCGGCTTCACCGGTGGCGAACCGTTCATGAACAGAGAACTCCCGGCGATGATCGAGGAATCTCTCGCCGGTGGTTTTCGTGTCCTGGTGCTGACCAACGCAATGAAACCCATGCATCACTGCAAGGCGCAGATCCTCGCCCTGAAAGAGCGTTATGGAAACGCCCTGCGGCTTCGGGTTTCTCTCGATCACTTTGATGTCGCCAAACACGAAAATCTGCGCGGCCCCAAAACCTGGCAGCCGACGATGGACGGTCTCCGCTGGCTCGTTAAAAAAAGCTTCGCCATCGATATCGCCGGCCGGACCATCTGGGATGAACCGGAGGAGTCCTTGCGTGAGGGGTATCAGCGCCTCTTCGAACGGGAGAGAATACCGATCGATGCCCGGGATCCGTCGTCGCTCGTG
>JAHCKI010000132.1 GCA_026125865.1 Rhodospirillales bacterium | reverse complement strand
GCGGCAGGCCCCAGCTCTCGTATTGGGCGGCAAGCAGTAGGAACACGAACACCACAGCGGCGATGAACACGAACAAGGTCGTATCGCCGGCTTGCTTCTCCTGATAGGAGAGTTCCGTCCACTGAAAGCCGAAGCCGTCGGGCAAACGATCTTTCGCCAGGGATTCCATGGCGGTGAGCGCATACCCGGTCGAATAGCCGGGTAGCGTCGAGCCCTGAACGGTCGCCGCGTTGTACAGATTGTGACGCGCGATCCGATAGGGGCCGGTTATGTCGCGAAACGAGGCGACGGAACCGATCGGCACCATCTCGCCACTGGCATTACGCGTCTTCAGATTGGTGATGGAGCGAACGTCTTGGCGGAATTTCCCGTCCGCTTGGGCGGTAACGCGGTAGGTGCGTCCGAGCAGATTGAAATCGTTGACGTAGGTCGAACCGAGGTAAATTTCCAACGCCTCGAACAGGTCATCGGCCGATACGCCCAGGATTTCGGCACGAACACGGTCGATATCGGCGAAGATTTTCGGTGTCCGGGTGTTGAACAGAGTGAATACCCCGACCAATCCCGGAGTTTGGTTGGCGGCGGCGGCAAGATCCTGTGTCGCGGCCTCAAGTGCGTCCAGGCCGCGCCCGCGCCTGTCCTGCACCATCATCTTGAAACCGCCGGCGTTGCCGATACCGCGGACCGGAGGCGGCGCAATGACGATGATGAAAGCGTCCTGGATGGCGCTGAGCCGAGCGTTGAGAGTGTTGCGAACCTGATCGGCGCTCAGACCTTTGGCCGCGCGCTCTTCAAAGGGATCCAACAAGGTAAAAATCACGCCCGCGTTTGGAGCGTTGGTAAAGGTACTGGCGTCCAAACCCGAGATTGGCACCACATGGGTAACGCCTTCGACCGCGAGGGCCGATTGCGTCGCCCGAGCGATGACCTCATCCGTTCGTGCGAGCGACGCGCCCGGCGGCAATTGAATGACTGTGATCAGGTATCCCTGATCCTGTTGCGGGATAAAGCCGGTGGGCGCCCGTGTAAATTGCCACGCCGTCAAACCGATGAGACCCGCATACACGACGAGCACGATGGCCGAAACGCGAACCAGCCGCCGGGTCAAGCCGCCGTATCCCGACGCCAGTCCGTCGAACGCGCGGTTGAATCCGCGGAAGAACACCTTGAATGGCTTCGTCACCATCGAGTCGTTGCGGCCGTCGTCTCCATGCGCCTTGAACAGCAGCGCGCACAGCGCCGGGCTGAGCGTGAGTGACACGACGAGAGAGATGATCGTCGATGTCGCGATGGTTACGGCGAACTGGCGAAAGAATTGTCCGGAAATGCCACCGATGAAGGCTGCCGGAACGAACACCGACGAAAGAACCATCGCGATCGCGATGAGCGCACCGCCGACTTCATCCATCGTCTTATGCGCCGCTTGTTTCGGCGAGAGGCCTTGTCGCAGGTTGCGCTCCACGTTCTCCACGACCACGATCGCGTCATCGACGACGATACCTATGGCGAGAACCAGGCCGAACAACGACAGATTGTTGAGCGAAAAGCCGAAGGCGGAGAGCACCGCGAAGGTTCCGATCAACGATACCGGAATAGCGACAATCGGTACGATGGAGGCGCGCCAGGTTTGCAGGAACAGAACAATGACGATGACGACGAGCGCCACCGCTTCGAAGATGGTCGTGATGACCTCGCTTACGGATTCGGCGATGAACTCGGTGGGGTTGTAGATAATGTCGTAGCGGACATCTGACGGAAAAGAGTTTGACAGTTCCTCCATCGTCGCGATGAGCTGTTTGGCGGTTTCAAGCGCGTTCGATCCCGGCCTCTGGAAGATACCCATGGGGACGGCGACCCGATTGTCCAAATACCCGTTGGAGTTGTAGTCCTGGGCGCCGAGTTCCACGCGCGCAATGTCGCGAACGCGCGTAACGCGGCCCTGGGAATCCGTCTTGACGATGATCTCGCCAAATTCTTCGGCGTCCGTCAGGCGACCCTGCGTTTCCACATTGAGCTGGAACGCACCAGGCGTGGGCACGGGTGGCTGGTTGACGACGCCTGAGGCCACTTGCACGTTCGATTCTCTGAGTGCTTTGACAGCGTCGCCGGCCGTGAGGTCGCGAGCAGCGAGTTTCTCGGGGTCCAGCCAAATGCGCATCGAATAATCGCGGGCACCGAATATGGTGACGTTGCCGACGCCGTCAATGCGAGCGAGAATATCCTTGACGCTGAGCGTCGCGTAGTTGGACAGGTAAAGCTGGTCACGCGATCCGTCTGGCGAACTCAAATGGATCACCATCAGCAAGTCGGGTGATTGCTTTGAGACAGTGACCCCGACGTTGCGCACTTCTTCGGGCAGCCGCGGTTCGGCCAATGCGACACGGTTCTGAACCAGCACTTGCGCCTCGTCGAGGTCGGTGCCGAGCGCGAACGTCACGGCAATGGAAAGCCGGCCATCGCCCGTCGACTGCGAAGTCATGTACAGCATGTTGTCGACGCCGTTGATTTCCTGTTCCAACGGTGTGGCGACGGTCTTGCTGACGATTTCAGCCGAAGCGCCGGAATATTGGGCGCGGACAACGACCGAAGGCGGCGCAATCTCCGGATATTGGGACACCGGCAGGGAAAAATAGGCGACGGCACCGATAAGGGTGATGAAAATCGATATGACCGACGCAAAGATCGGGCGATCGATGAAAAAACGCGAGATGTTCATTGACTCCTCCGCCCCATCATTCGGGGGAGGTCAGTTTCTTGGTTTGGATCTCTCCGACCTCGGGCGTGACCTTGCTTCCCGGCCGTGCACGCAATAAACCGTTGATGATCACCAGGTCGTCCGGCGCCAGTCCGCTGCGCACAACCCGAAGGTCGCCGTCGACCCTTGGACCGAGAGTGAGCACCTTGGGTACGACCGTGCCGTCCTCCGTCACCGTCAGCGCCAGCTTGTTGGATTGATCGGTGACGATCGCCTTCTCCGGTATCAGAAGTGCCGTGAATTTTGCCGACGCCGGCGCGCGCAAGCGACCAAATTGTCCGGGCGTGATGAACAGATCTTCGTTGGGGAAAACCGCCCGGACACGCAGCGTACCCGAGGAGCGGTCGATCTGGCTGTCGACGAAATCGATGGTTCCCTTCATCGGCCAATTCTGTTCATCGCTGAATTGACCATACACCGTAACGGTTTCATCACGCGCCGACGGGATCTCGCCGCGCTTGATCGCTCGTTTGTATGCCAGAGCGTCAGCTTCGCTCACATCGAAGAGGAAGTGGATGGGATCCAGCGACACGATTGTGGTCAGCAGCGTCGGATTACCACTCGACCCGCCGGCAATGAGGTTGCCGACGCTGACCTCATGGCGGCTGACCCGTCCACGGACCGGTGCCGTCAAGCGCGTGTACTCAAGATCAAGTTTCGCAGCATGAACCGCCGCCTTGGCGACCTCAACAGCCGCCGTGGCGAATCGGACATCTTCGATACGTTCGTCGAGGGAACTGGCCGTCGCAATGTCTTTTTTTCGAAGCTCGGTGGTCCGTTCCAGTTGCTGATTGGCCAGCTCAAGTTTCGAGCGTGCCTGCGTCAGTTGCGCTTCTGCCGATTCCAACTCAATTTCAAAAGGGCGCGGGTCGATGACGAAAAGCAGGTCGTCTTTGTTTACGAGTTGTCCGTCCTTGAAATGGATGGACATCAAATAACCGCTTACCTTAGCGCGGATTTCAACGTATTCCGCGGCCTCGAACTGCCCGGTGAACTCCTTCCATTCCACGATTTCTTGTGAGGCGGGCTTGCTCACCGTCACCGGTGGCGGGGGACGACCGGCCGACGTCGTCTGCTTCGGTCCACCGCTTGGCCACCACAACATGGCAGCAGCGACAGCACCGATCGCGAGCAGTGCAATGATCCAGTGAACCGTCTTCACACCCGAAATGTTGGCCATCGCCCGTACTCGTTGTTCGTCGACGACGCTCGCAAAAGCGTCGCCATCGGATGTCGCTTACGCGGACCGCATCTTCGGTGCCACTTCCGTGGCTCCTTGATACTCGGGGACCAGGGTTCGAACAAGCGCCATCAGGCGCGCTTCGTCGGCGTCGGCGCATGCTTTTGCCATGCTCCCGATCGCGTCTTGCACATAGGCGATGTCCGTGATTTTCGGCGCCGCGAGCAACAGGCCCTGGCAATCGGTCGGCACCAACGCCTCACTGTCCTGGAACAACTCCTCGAACAATTTCTCGCCGGGTCGGATACCGGTGTAGTCGATGGCGATGTCCACATCGGGCCGCAGCCCGGCGAGGCGGATCATCTGTTGCGCCAGATCCCGGATCCGTACCGGTTCGCCCATTTCCAGCACGAAGATCCGACCCTCCAGATCATCGCGCCGCACGCCGAGAACCGACGCCTGCAGCACCAGTTCGACCGCCTCCCGCGTCGTCATGAAATAGCGTTTCATATCCGGGTGGGTGACCGTTACGGGCCCGCCGGCCAAGATCTGTTTCTGGAACAGGGGCACCACCGAGCCCGTCGAACCCAGCACATTACCGAAACGCACGGTCACGAACCGGGGCCCGCCGTCGCGGCCGCGCTGGACGTCCAGCGACTGACAATACCGTTCGGCGATGCGTTTGCTGACGCCCATGGTGCTGGTCGGGTTGATGGCCTTGTCGGTGGAGATCAGGACCATCGCCGACACCCCGGTATCGACGCAGGCGTCGGCCACGTTCGCGGTGCCGATGACGTTGGTCATCATGCCTTCGAACGGATTGAGTTCCACCAAAGGCACGTGCTTGAGGGCGGCGGCGTGAAACACGAGCTCGGGACGGTATCGTCGGAACAGGCGGAGAATGCGTTGGCCATCGCGAACATCGGCGAGAACGGCAGGACAGGTCAGATGGGGGTGGCGGGCTCTGGTCTCCCCTTCGATGGTGTACAGGTTGAATTCGGAGGCATCCAACAGGACAAGTTGGTTCGGGCCAAAGTCCGAAATCTGACGCACCAGCTCGCTGCCTATACTGCCGCCGGCGCCGGTGACGAACACGCGCCGCCCGGCGATGAGCGCCGCCATGGAGTCGCGATCCAACGGCGTTTGCGGGCGTCCCAGGAGGTCTTCGACGTCGACCGGCCGAACCTCGATACGATCGCCGGTGCCGCTCTTGAATTCGGTGAGCCGGGGCAAGCGGGCCAAGGTCATGCCGAGGGCGCTGGCTTCGTCGAGCATGGAGCGGACCGTGGCGCCGTCCATGCCTTCCTTGGTCAGAATCAGCCGTTCGGGGTAGCGCCCCTCCCTTTCCAACCTCCGAACCACTTGTTCGAGTTGCTGCATCGTTCCGAGCACGGGGATGCCCTGGATCTGATGCCCGACCCTTTTCTGCTTTTCCGCCAACATCCCGACGACTGTGTAGATGCGCTGGGTTTCTCCACGCAGCGCGCGAATGAATATGGCGGCCTCGTGTCCGGCGCCGACCAGCAGCACCGGTACCTTGCGTCCGGCTTCCGCGTCCAGTTTCACGTCCATCCGCCGGTCCTTGCTGGTCCGGTATAAGAAGCGTGGACCGCCCAGCAACGCTGTCAGCACCAGCCAATTGATGAACGGCACCGAGCGCGGCATCGGCTCGAGGCGGGTCCAGAGAAACAGAACAAGAAGGAAAAGCCCGATGGTGATGGTGGCGGCGCGCAGGATCGCCAGCAAATCCGGCAACGACGCGTATCGCCATACACCGCGGTAAAGGTTGGTGGCGAGAAATGTCACGGCGGCGATTGCCGTGAAAATGATGATCGCCTGGACCAGGATCATCGGTGGGAAATACAGAAATACCTCGTCGCCCACGCGCAAGAACAAGGCCAGGACGAACGAAATTCCCGCCATGATCACGTCATGGCTGAATACAATCCACCCCCGGCGTGGAATATGAAGACGCGACCGGACCCACTGTCCAAAATTCACGACCGACCCACTTTCTTGGTGAACCAAGCTACCGTTTCTTCAATCCCTTGTAGCACGGTAATGGGCGCTGTCCATCCCAGGTCGCGGCGGATTTTACCGTCGTCAATTAAAAACGATGACTTGAGGCGATCTAACGCCGCCGTCTTTCCGGTCATCCCGGCGGCCATTCCCAGCATGAAAACGGGTACCTTCGGTATTGCCACGTTGCGGGACATGGCCTTGGCGATCGTGCCGAGCAATGCCGGCGTCGACAGGTCCTCGCCGTCACGAACCAGGTAGGTTTGGCCCGCGGCCCGAGGGTCCCCAATCACCCGCACAACCGCGTCCGCGAAATTGCCCACATGGATAAGGCTGCGCCCGTTGCGGATGCCGCCGACCGGCAAAACGGGTGCCTTGGCGACGAGCTTCAGGAGCGACAGGAAGTTCGCCTGCACGCCGGGGCCGTAGATCAGCGGCGGCCGCATGATCACCAGTTCCATTCCGTGCGTTTCCGCGACTTCGGCCAAGCGGCGCTCCGCGTCTACCTTCGAATGCGCATAGGCCGATCCCGGTTGCAGCGGGCTGCTCTCGGAAAATGCCTCGCCCGCCGGCGAGTGTTCGCCATGCACCTTGGCCGTACTGACGAAGACAAGTCGGCGAATACCCGCCTCGGCGCAATCCAATGCGAGCTTGTGCGCGCCATCGGCGTTAATGCGTTGGTACGCCGCCGTGGTTTCCTTGTCCTCG
>JAHCKI010000131.1 GCA_026125865.1 Rhodospirillales bacterium | reverse complement strand
GGTTGAATTCGGGATGGAGTGATGTTGCGGTCATTCGTGAGCTTCAAGGCGAAGGTGAATCCTTGCAGGCACTCGTCCTTGTCCTTGATGAGGAAAGAAGCCGCAGCAAAATCGGGAACATATTCGCAAAGCGTTTTTGCACCTATGCCGATAGGGTTCACGCCTATGTCGCCAAGCGGCAACAGGTCGGTGACGTCGCCTTCGCCAATTCACTGGCGCGCACTCATAAAACCAGCATTGCCGCCATGGAGGCAGGCGGGTGTGAAAGCGCATCGGAGGGGTCTTCTCCTGGGGCAGGTTGGAAATGGGATTTGGCTAAGGCCGAGTCCCTGCTCAAGGTCAAGCGCGAAATCGATGTTCTCTCCGAGTTAACGACTCAAGAGTTCTTCGCCGATATTGCACGGATGTTGGGGCGGACAAGGCGAAACCTCAATGATTTCACGACAGATACCATTAGCGATCTTCAGACGGCGATCGACATTAAATCCGAGAGCAGCCTCCTGATCAGTCTGTTGACGACAGTGGCGCTCGTCAGTTCGGACGCGGCGATCACCCCTCTGCACAATCGATTTAGACGATCGCTCAATGCCTTCCAGCAAGCGGCGCAACGTTTCGACACCGGCAGCCTTGCGCAACGTAACCCCATTCTCCGCGCCAACGTTGCCCGCATCCACGTGAAATTCCTGGAACTCTCTAACGCCGACCTGTTCCGCGTGCGGAGACGAGAATTTGAACTCGCCGGAAAAATCAGCGAGGGCGTTAGCACAGGCCGGAATATAGCGACCTTGTTGTCTGCAGACATCAATACGATCGTCGATGTTGTGCGATCGAATTTGGCCGAGCAGAGCGCGCTCGTCAATAAGTCGCGGTCGTCGGGACAAGCGATACTCGTCACTATCTGTATTGGAGGCCTAATTACTTCCATTTTTATTTCCGTCCTGACTTCGCGCGTGCTGAATTCCCGCGAAAGCGAGCTCAAGTTGGCCAAAGAGCAGGCGGAACTCGCGAACCAGGCGAAATCGGATTTTCTGTCGGTCATGAGTCACGAGATTCGCACGCCGATGAATGGTGTCATCGGTATGACCGGCTTGCTTATGGACACACGGCTTTCGAGCGACCAGCGCCACCTGGTCTCCACAATTCGAGAATCGGGCGAATCCCTGCTCAACATCATCAACGATGTTCTTGATTTCTCGAAGCTGGAGGCGGATCGGCTCGAGCTGGAAGAAAGTGAATTCGATCTTGCGATCGTTGTTCGCGGCGTTGCCGAAATCCTCGCTCCGCGCGGCCAAGCCGAAGGATTGGAGGTCGGCTACTACATTCCCAAGGAACTGCACTGCGTATGTTTGGGCGACCCGGGTCGTCTGCGACAGGTCCTCATGAACCTTCTGGGCAATGCCATCAAGTTCACCAAGAAGGGTTCCGTGTTCCTGGAGGTCCTTCTCATCGAGGACGCGGCATCGCCGCGGTTGCGCTTTGTCGTCAAGGATACGGGAATCGGCGTACCCAAAGCGCAGTTCGACTCGCTCTTCGACAGTTTCACCCAGGTGGACGCATCGACCTCGCGCAAATACGGCGGCACCGGCCTCGGACTTGCGATCTCAAAACGCCTGGTCGAAAAAATGGGTGGCGAGATCGGCGTCGAAAGCACTATCGATGTGGGCAGCACCTTCTGGTTCGAAATCCCGTTCCGCAAGGTCCTGGACAAGCCGATGGCAAAAATCGGCAATTTCGCGGAAGCATTCTGCGGATTGTTGATCCTTGCTGTCGACGACAAGGCTCTCAACCTCAAGATCATCGGACGAATGCTCCGTGCTTGGGGCGTAGAGGTCGTCACCGCCGAAAACAGCAAGGAGGGCTTTCGTATCCTGAAGGACCTACAGGAAGCCGGCCGCCTTCCCAACGCGATCATTCTCGATCACGCCATGCCGGGAGAGAACGGCGAAGGTTTCTTGCGTCGCCTACGGTCGGACGACATTTTACATAGCCTGCCGGTTATTGTCGTGTCTTCGGCTTTTACCGGAGAAATAAAGCAAGAACTAACATTGAAGGGTGTCTCGGCCACACTGATGAAGCCGATTCGCCAAACTCTTCTTTACAATACTCTGATTGCAGTACTCAGCCTCGATGTGCCGACTGTCGAAACTTCCTGCAATGCCTTCGATTTCGCTCCCTCGGATCCAAAACCTGATCGTTTCGGGAGGGGGCTCAGGATCTTGGTCGCCGAAGACAACTCGGTCAATCAGCGGGTTGCCGTAGGTTTGCTTGGAAGATTGGGTCATCGCGCCGATGTCGCGGCCAACGGCGAAGAAGCTGTCGAAGCTGTACAAAGATTCCCCTACGATCTCATCCTGATGGACATTCAAATGCCCGAAATGGATGGCTTCCAGGCAACGCGCGCCATTCGTGAGATGGCGAGACCCATTTCGAGCATCCCCATCATCGCCATGACTGCGAGCGCCATGAAGGATGATCGCGAACGGTGCTTGTCGGCAGGCATGGACGGTTACCTGTCCAAACCGGTCGACAGGGCCAAGGTTGCGGATGAAATCAATCGGTTGTGCCCACCGGAAACAGCAAGAATGTCGTCGCACACAAATCAGCTCGGACTCTCGGACAACAACACCCTCTTCTTTGAGAGTGTATGGGGAGCCACTCCCTTGATCGATGAAGCCGGGCTCATCGACCTGACCGAATCGCTTGGCAACGAAGAAGTCGAGAGTTTGCTGGGAGAATATCTTTCCAATGGCTGGGAGCTTTTGCCGCGACTCGAAGACCTGTGGGCGAACGCTGACTGGAAATCGTTGGAATTCGAGGCGCACAGCTTCAAGGGCATGTCACAAAATTTACGCATCGTCGGCGTCGGTCGCCTCGCGGCGATATTGGAGAAGGCGTGCAAAGAAAACAGAACCGAAGACGTGCCCCAAATCATATCTACCTTAAGGGAGCGCTTCGAGGTGGTCGCCGCAACCCTCAAGCGGGATAGGGGTCTGGCTCGCGGCGCGTGATCCCTCCCTTGTTTCGCCCGTAGCTGACGGCTAATGTCCGGCGACTGTTCGGACATCCTATGATCGTTCTCGGCTTTCATCCCGGTAATCACGACGCTGCCGCCGCCCTGTTCGACGGTTACCGGCTGTTGGCGGCTGTCTCCCTGGAACGGCTGACGCGCCGCAAGAGCGATGGCCGGGGCATTCCGCACGAGGCCATCGACGAGTGCCTTGCCATCACGGGCGCTCGGCGATCGGATATTGACGCGGTCGCGGTTACGCGGACACGGCTGCCGTGGCGGTACTACACCCATTTCCGCGGCGGCCGCTGGATCGAGGGCAAGGTCCGGCAGATTCTGGGGAAGGAAAAGCACAAGGACCTTTTTCTGGAACTCCGCCGCGCCGGCAAGACCGATGCCGCCGAGATCGTCAACGCCCGCCATTTCCTGAGCGATCACGGGTTTCGCCCCGACGCCCGCCTCCACTTCGCCAACCATCATTTCGCTCATGCCCTTCCGGCTCTGTTCTTCACCGATTGGGACGAGGCGCTGGTCTACACCGCCGACGGCGGCGGCGACCATCTCCATTACAGCTTTCATGCGCTTCGCGACGGCAAGTTCGACACCGTTTACGGGGACGATTCGAGCCTTCTCGGCGACATACCCGTCGACAGCCTGGGCCTTGCCTACGGTTACGCCACCCAGGCTCTCGGCTACCGGCTCAACCGGCACGAGGGCAAGCTGACGGGATTGGCGGCGTACGGCGAACCTGCGGTGTTCAAAGCGATGGCGGCGCACTTCCGTGTCGATGACGACGGCCGCATTCATTCCGACTTCGAGTCGTTCGCCCATATGCGACGGTTCATCTGCGAGTTGGCCGAAGCAAACAAACCGGCGGACATGGCGGCTTCGGTTCAGGAACTGCTGGAAACCTTCGTTGCGGCCTCCGTCGATCGATTGCTGGACCGGTTTCCCGCCGTCAATCTGGGACTATCGGGCGGTGTGTTCGCCAACGTCCGCCTCAACCGCCTGCTCGTCGAAACCCGGGGATTTCAAGACGCCTTCGTGTTTCCGGCCATGGGCGACGATGGACTCGCCGTCGGCGCCGCCCTCTCCTGCCTGTTGGGGAGCGACGGTCTTCCCGCATGGCTCAAGAACCGCTATCGCCTCGACGACGTCTATCTCGGACGCCGTTACGACGGCGATATCGATGCGGCGCTCCGGGCCATACCCGGTGTCTCCTGTCTCGGCGGTGCACCGGTGCCGGAGACGGCGCTGCGCCTCAGCCGGGGAGACGTGGGAGCCATCTACACCGGCCGCATGGAATTCGGTCCGCGCGCCCTCGGCGCCCGCAGCATCCTCGCCAATCCCGCCGATCGCGGTATCAACGACACGCTCAACAAACGCCTGGAACGCACCGAATTCATGCCGTTCGCGCCGGTCGTCACCGAAGACGACGCCGATACTATTTTCAATTTGCCGGCGGCGAGCCGCTATACCAGCCGCTTCATGACCATCACCTGCGCCGTTCACGTTGATTGGCGCGAACGGATACCGGCCGTCGTGCATGTGGACGGAACCGCGCGCCCGCAGCTTATCTCGCGCAATGTCAATCCGCTGTACTTTGACATCCTGACGGAATTCAAGGCGGCCACCGGACTGCCGATCCTGGTCAACACAAGTTTCAACGTCCACGAAGAACCCATCGTCAACCGGCCCGCCGAGTGCGCCCGCGCCCTGATCGATCACCGCGTCGATTTCGTCGTCACGGAGAAAGGGGTCTACACGTGCGATGGAGACGGTGGCAAAAGCGGCGGCCAACCCTCGTTGAGTGATTGATCGATCCTCTTGTCCGCCTGAGGCGTCACCTCCAACCTTGTTGTTCTTAGGATGCCCCCCTATAAGGGGCACCAACGCCAACACACAGGGAGGTTCCGTGCCTATTGCTTCCATGACCGGTTTCGCGCGTGCTCAGGGGGGGTCCGAGGACCGCGCCTGGACATGGGAAGTGCGAAGCGTCAACAGTCGCGGCCTCGATGTGCGCTGTCGCTATCCTTCGGGGCGTGATTCCATCGAAATCGCCGCGCGTGAGCGTGTCGCAAAACGGTTTAAGCGGGGCAGCGTGACCATGAATTTGACGATGGTCCGAAGCGCGGACCAGAGCAATGTCCGTATCAATCACGCCCTATTGGACCAATTGATCGAACTGACATCGGACCTGCAGCGCCGCCTGGTCGATTTTCGCGTGCCGAGCGCTGACGGGCTGTTGGCGATCCGCGGTGTCGTCGAGGTCGCCGAAGAAGAGATGTCGGAGGAAGCCCGCGCCGCATTGGATACGGCGTTGCTCGCAACCCTCGAGGAAGCCCTTGACGGACTCGAACGGGCCCGCCGCGAGGAAGGCGCGCGGCTGGCACCGGTTCTCGCCGGCCAAATCGACCGGATCACCGACCGCTGCAACGACGCCGCGCAATCGTCCGCGGCGCAACCGGCGGCGATCCTGGCGCGCCTGAAGGAGCAGGTCTCTGTACTCGCCGACACCTTGCCGGAGGATCGCCTGATCCAGGAAGCGGCGCTCCTGGCCACCAAGGCCGACCCGACCGAGGAGATCGATCGCATCAGAGCGCACTGCACGGCGGCGCGGCAGTTGCTTGAGGAATCCGCGCCGTCCGGCCGGCGTCTGGACTTCTTGTGTCAGGAACTCAACCGGGAAGCCAACACCCTCTGTTCGAAGGCCGCCGACCTGGAGTTGACGCGGGTCGGCCTCGACCTCAAGGCCATCGTCGAACAATTGCGCGAGCAGGTGCAAAACATTGAATGATCTCCCCAGTGACGCACCCGGCGCCGCCATCGCCCGCCGCGGTATGATGCTGGTGTTATCGTCGCCGTCGGGTGCGGGCAAGACGACCATCGCCAAATCTCTTCTCGCCCGTGACACCGGATTTACGGTTTCCGTTTCGGCGACCACCCGGCCGCCGCGTCCGGGTGAGGTGGACGGTGTCGACTACCGATTTGTCGACGACGCCGCGTTCGATCGCCTGCTCGCCGAAAACCAGTTGCTGGAACACGCGGTGGTCTTCGGCAACCGATACGGGACGCCGCGTGAACCCGTGGAAGCCGCCCTAGCCGCCGGCCGCGATGTCCTTTTCGACGTCGATTGGCAAGGCGCGCAACAGCTTCGCGCCAACGCCGCCGATGATCTCGTCGGCATTTTCATCCTGCCGCCGTCGTACGAGGAACTGGCGCGCAGGCTCAACGCCCGCGGCCAGGATTCCGCCGAGGTCGTGCGCGGCCGCATGGCCAAGGCCGCCGGCGAAATGAGCCACTGGAACGAATACGACTACGTCGTCGTCAACCAAGTCGCGGAAGAAGCCACCGCGCAAGTGGAAGCCATCATCACTGCCGAACGCCACCGCCGCCCCCGCCTGATCGGACTGGCCGATTTCGTCGGTGCACTGTGCGGGAATCCTTGAGCCTCTTCGACGGAGCGATTGGAATTCGGAGCGGGCTCCAAGCGTCATGTCGATTGGCGGTGATGGTGTTCGGCGCCCCCAATCCCCGCCTCGCGGAATAACCGTGGTGCGAGGTTGACCGGCAAGGCGGACGAAACATCGAGAGACCGGATAATCTGACCAACACTCATTCTGAGAGAAAAACTGGGCAATATCTGGCCGATGCCGACCGAAACGCC
>JAHCKI010000130.1 GCA_026125865.1 Rhodospirillales bacterium | reverse complement strand
ATGACCTCGCGAACGAACCAGTGGTTGGCATTGGCGGACAGCGCGCGGTCGGCGGACAGAACGGCGTCCCCGTCGCCTTCCGTCCGCAGCAGCCAGAGGCCGGCGTCGCCGTGGTTGGTTCGCAGCATCAGAATGGCGTCGTCGAGATCGCGGGCCATGGCCAGCGGCCACCACTGCATGCCCTCGCCGAGGATGCTTTCCGGCGTATCGGCGACCGGGCCGTCGGGGGCGCGGACCGTGATCGCCGCGGTGCGCCGCCGCTGATCGAGGGACACGGTGACCCATCGATAGCGGTAACCATCCGCCAAGATGTCGCGCTCGAACGGCGTCATCTCCACCCCTTGCGCGTCGGTCGGTCGGGCGCTTTCCCGGACCAATTCGGCCGCCCGCGTCCGCACCGCAGTTTCGAAGACTTGCTTTTGGGCGATGTGGTCGACGAGACCCCATTCCAGGGCTCGCCGCCCGCGTACGCCCTCTTCGCTGGTGCAGAATACGTCCGCCAAGTCGCGGCGCACCTTTCGCTTGTCCGTAATGCGGGTCAGGCCCCCGGTTCCCGGCAGCACGCCGAGCAGGGGAACCTCCGGCAGGCTCACGGCGCTCGACCGATCGTCAACCAGGAAGATCTCGTCGCAAGCCAGCGCCAGCTCGTAGCCGCCGCCGGCGGTGGTTCCGTTGCAGGCGGCGATGAACCGAATGCCCGAATATCGACTCGAATCCTCCATGGAGTTTCGCGTCTCGTTGGTGAACTTGCAGAAGTTGACCTTCCATTCATGGGAGGATTGGCCAAGCATGTATATGTTGGCGCCCGCGCAGAACATGCGGTCAAGTCCGCTCGTCATGATGACAACGCGAACCTGCGGATGCTCGAAGCGGATACGCTGCAACGCATCGTGCAGTTCCATGTCGACGCCAAGGTCGTAGGAATTGAGCTTGAGCTTGTATCCCTGACGCAACCCGCCGTCTTCGTCGACGCTTAACACAAGCGTTGCGACCTGTCCGTCGACGGCCAGGGACCAGTGACGATAGTTCGTGGGGTCACGATCATATGTCACGAGATCGACCATGCTTGTTCCTGCCACATTTTTCCGGGGCGATGCTGTCGAGCGACCGCAGCCCACCCGAACCCTATCCCAAACCTGCAATATAGTGCATGTTCACCGTCTTTCAAGTTGGATCGCAAGTTGCTATCAAGCGCGATGGCATGCGTCGCGACTCAGCCCGGTGTCGCTCCGTTATTCAGCAGCGGCGAGTAAAAAGTCCGCGACGGCGACGGCGAGGGCTTCCAGGCTCTCCGCGACCGTCTTGCCGGAGGTGTCGACGACGGCGTCGCCCATTCGGTAAGAAGGCTCGCGGGCGGCGAGGATCGCCTTCAAATCGTCCATGGCCTCTTCGTTTTCCGCCATCGGCCGCATGTCGCCTTGCTCGATGACGCGCGCCATATGCTCCGCCGGGGATGCCTTCAGCCAAACAGTGTAGGTATGCTCCAAAAGCAGTGCAAAGGTTGCCGGCTCCGAAACGAGACCGCCTCCGGTGGCAACAACAACATTGTCGTGCTCTTTGATTACCGAGGAAAGGCAACGGTGCTCATATCGGCGGAGGGCCGCTTGACCGCCAAGCGCGAGGATCTCACCGATGTCGCCACCGTACTCGCGCTCGACGATCCGGTTGAGCTCGATAAACGGACAGCCGAGGCGTTCCGCGAGCAATCGCCCCAGCGTTGACTTGCCGGCACCACGGAGGCCGATCAGGGAAATTCGACGGCACCTGTCGCGACTCGCCGCACCGGCTCCGACTAGTTCGAACAGACCGGGAAACGCGGACACCTGAGCCCACGGTGCCGCGTCCGGGAGTTCCGGCGTCAGCGCAAAATCCAGACTACCATCGGCGTGCCCCGCGACCAGCCCGGCCAGGGGGTAACCGACGGCGATAGCGATCTTGCGGAGCATGGTGATCGAGGGGTTGGCACCGCCGCTTTCCAACAGCGCCAGGTAGCGTTCCGATACACCGGAATCGTGAGCGAGGATGCGTCGGGACATGCCGCGTTTTGCCCGCGCCTCCCGCACACGGGTCCCCAGCGCCGACAGGTAGGCCTGCTGTGCTTTGCCGGCGTTCGTCTTCATTGGGGGCGCTCCACTCTGTCCCTCGTCGTATCGGCGCGAGGCCGAGGATCGTCTCCCCGCCCCAATACCCTTTTCACAATACGGAAGCTGCATTATATTGCCGGTCTACTGTCACGAACAACCTTAGCGCGCACGTTCCGGGCGGGAACCTGATGAACCAACGGATCAGCATCCTGGTCGCAACGATGACCGGCACCGCCGAATTGGTTGCTGACGAAATCGGCGAGGTTCTGGTTGCCCGAGGCGTTGATTTGGACATCCGCCCCATGGACGGGCTTGGCGCCGATGTCTTCGCGCCGGACCGCGGCTACATCATCTGCACATCCACCTATGGCCACGGCGACGTTCCCGACAATGCTCGCGCGTTGTTCGCCTCGCTGGAGCGCGCGCGGCCCGACCTGTTGGGTGTGTGCTACGGCGTGTTCGCGCTCGGCGACATGACCTATGCCGACACCTTCTGCTTCGGCGGCCGAAAATTCGACGATTTGCTGCGCTCCCTCGGCGCCATTCGTATCGGCGAGCGCATGGAGCACGATGCATCTTCGGGAACCATGCCCGAGGACGAGGCGGCCGAATGGGCCGAACAATGGTTTGACCAATACGCGGTGACCGTGGCGAATGCCTGAACGGTCATTCGCCCAAATAGAGCAAACTGGCGGCAAACACGCCGGAAGCATGTGGAGGAAGCAAAATGACCAAGGTCCCCGAGACCATTACCGAGCATTACAACGCGGCACAAGACCTGATCAGCCGAAACCTCGCCGCCGGGCGTGGTGACAAGCCGGCGTTCATCGACATCAACGGCGCTCACACGTTTGCCGATATCGACCGGTTGAGCGGCAAGGTCGCCAACCTCCTCACCAGCCGCGGCGTGCGGATGGAGGAGCGAATCCTTATGTGCATGCTGGATACCGTCGATTTTCCGGCGGTCTTCCTCGGCGCCATCAAGGCCGGCATCGTTCCGATTCCCGTCAACACGCGCCTCACCGCGGCCGAATACGCCTTCATGCTGGAGGACAGCCGCGCCCGAGTCCTGGTCGTTTCCGAACCCCTTCTCGAGCATTTCGAGGCGCATTCCGACAGTCACCGGTTCTTGGAAACCGTCATTGTTTCGGGCGCCGACGGCCGCGGCCATGAACGGCTGGCCGATCTGCTCGACGGTCAGCCGGAAGCCTTCGAGGTGGCGCCGACCCGCCCCGACGACATGTGCTTTTGGCTCTACACGTCGGGGACGACGGGAAAGCCGAAGGGGGCGGTGCACCTGCACTCGCACATGATCGACACCGCCGACCTGTATGCAATTCCGACCCTCGGCATCAACGAGACCGATGTCGTGTTTTCGGCGGCGAAGCTGTTTTTCGCCTATGGGCTCGGCAACGGGCTGTCGTTCCCCATGTCCGTGGGGGCGACCACGATCCTGCTCGCCGGTCCCCCCGAACCGCAGGCCGTCTGCCGCATTCTTCGGGAACAACGGCCGACCATCTTCTATGGGGTGCCCACCCTGTTTGCCATGCTGCTCGCGTCCGGCGAATTGCCGGGGCCGGGCGATCACGCCATGCGCATCGCCACGTCGGCGGGCGAACCCCTGCCGGCCGACCTCTACCGGCGCTTCAAGGCGCAGACGGGCGTCGACATCCTCGACGGCCTCGGCTCGACCGAGATGCTGCATATCTTTCTGACCAACCACCAGGGCGACATCCGGCCGGGAACGTCCGGCAAACCGGTTGGCGGCTATCGGTTGCGTCTGGTGAATGACGACGGCGACCTGATCGAAGCATCCGACCAGATGGGGATGCTGGAGGTCTCCGGCCCCACCAGCGCCATCATGTACTGGAACAGGCAGGATCGCAGCCGCGAAACCTTTCGCGGGCCGTGGACGCGCACCGGCGACAAGTACGCACGCGACGGCGACGGTTTTTACACCTTCGCGGGACGGACCGATGACATGTTGAAGGTGGGCGGCATCTATGTTTCGCCGTTCGAGGTGGAGGCGGCGATCGTCAAGCATGAGAAGGTGCTGGAAGCGGCGGTCGTCGGTCATGCGGATAAGGACGAACTGATCAAGCCCAAGGCGTTCATCGTGCTGCGCGAGGGCGTCGATGCGAGCGACGCGCTTGCCGATGACATAAAGGCGTTCGTGAAGGACCAATTGGCCGCCTACAAGTACCCGCGCTGGGTCCAATTCATCGATCAGCTTCCCAAGACGGCCACCGGCAAGATCCAGCGATTCAAGCTGCGCTCGCTGTAAGGCAGATGACTTTCGACGGCCCGGCGGACTCCCATACCGTCTTCGAAGACATCGCCGGCAAGCGGTTCGAGTGCTGGTGGCGGCCGCCGGCGCGGGCGGCGGCGCCGACGCTGGTGTTCCTCCACGACGGCATCGGGTCGGTCGCCATGTGGCGGGACTTCCCCAAGCGGCTGGCGGACGCCACCGGCTGCGGAGCGTTCGCCTATTCCCGCTGCGGCTTCGGGTGGTCGAGCCCGCGCGACGGGCCGTTCGCCGTGGACTACATGCACCGGGAGGCGTTCGAAACGCTTCCCGCGCTCCTGGACGTGCGGGGCATTGACCGTCCCTTGCTGATCGGCCAAAGCGACGGCGCGTCCATCGCCTTGCTCCATGCCGGCGGCACCGATCGGCCCGTCGCCGGTGTGATCCTCGAAGCGCCGCACGTGTTCGTCGAGCCCTTGACCATCGCCTCCATCGAGCGCGCGCGCGAGGTGTTCTTCAACACCGATCTGAGCGCCAAGCTCGCCCGCTATCACCGCGATCCCGACGGGGCGTTCCTCGGCTGGAACGACATCTGGCTTTTCCCCGCCTTCCGCTCGTGGACCATCGAGGCGTGGCTCCCCTCGGTCACCTGCCCCGTGCTCGCCATTCAAGGCGAGGACGACGAGTACGGCACCATGGCCCAAATCGACGCTATCGAACGCGGCGCCGCCGGCCCCTTCGAAAAGCTCGTCCTAACCGATTGCGGCCACACCCCCCACCGCGACCACCCCGACCGCACCCTCGAAGCCATGCGCGCCTTCATCGCCGCGGTGGAAGTTGGGAAGAACGATTGATCGCGTCGCGGCCGTAGTAGAAAAGGCAGCGTGGGATTTCGCGAAAAGTCTGCGGTTACGCGGGCTTTCGGGCCACGATGAACACGCCCTTGCGCTTGCCGGGCTGCCACTCGTGCTCGATTTCGAAACCGGCCCCGATAAGGCTTGTCTTCAAGTCCGTCACGGTGAAAACCCTCAACAACGGGAGAAGCCCGAGAACCCGGCCGATCGGCCCGATGAATTTGAAGAACGCCATCGAATCGCCGATGCAGGGGGTGCTGGAAACGAACACGCCACCGGGCTTGAGCAACCTGTGGACCTTCGAGATTGCTTCATCCCGGTCTGCGAGCAGATGCAGGATGCTCAGGCCGAGGACGACATCGTACCTGCTGTCGGCTGCTTCCAACTCGTCGAAGCCGCCGCGTCGGAAGTCGACATTGGTGACGTTGCCTGCCTTGGCCTTGCGTTCGGCGATCTCGATCATGTTCGCCGAGATGTCGGTCGCCAGGATGTGCTTGACGAAGGGCGCGTGGACGAGCGCGGTTGATCCGGTCCCGCAGCCGAACTCCAGAACCTCCATATCCGGGCGGAAATAGTCCCGCGTGATCTGCAGCTTCTTCTGGTAGGCGGCCTCGTCCGCGACCGGCTTCTTTGCGTAGCGCTCGGCGATCCTATCCCAGAATCTCGCGGTCGGGTGCACGGTCATTGCCGTTTGTTCCATTGCAGACATGTCTAAGCCTCCTCTGATTTGGGTGCAGATAGTTGTATTCGCCAGTGATCCGGCCGAGTTGTGCGACCCTCACGCGGCAAGGTGTCGAGGGCGGATTTATCCCTGCGAGTTTCGAATGTGAATTGACGAATTCCGCCTATTTGATATGCAGTAATGTATGGATTGGCGCTCCGTGAAATTCGACTGGAACCGGGCACGGGCCTTCTTGGTGACGGCTGAGGAAGGCTCGCTGTCCGCCGCCGCCCGCTCCCTGGGGATGACGCAGCCGACGCTCGGGCGTCAGGTCAGCGCGCTCGAAGTCGAACTCGGTGTTGCCCTCTTCGAGCGAATGGGCCGGGGTCTTGAACTCACGCCGAGTGGTCTGGAGCTGGTCGAGCATGTCCGTGCCATGGGCAAGGCCGCCAGCCGGGTTTCACTCACGGCCTCGGGTCGATCGCAGTCGATCGAAGGGACGGTCTGCATTACCGCGACCGAGGTGGCCTCGGCCTTCGTCCTGCCGCCGATCATCGCGAGGCTTCGTCGTGCCGAACCCGGGATTCGGGTGGAGGTCGTCGCATCGAACAGCGTGCGCGACCTGCGGCGCCGAGAGGCCGACATTGCGCTGCGCAGCGTGCGGCCGTCCGATCCGGATCTCATCGCGCGTAAGCTGAGGGACGAGACGGCGTGCCTCTATGCAACGGAAAACTATCTCGCGCGGATCGGCGATCTGCGGTCACCGGAGGATCTTTCCGAGGCCGAGTTCTTGGGCTTCGAAGACAACCAGATCTTTCTCGACGGGCTCAATGCACTCGGTCTGAACCTGACCGCACGCAACTTTCCGGTCCTTTTCGGCAATAAACTCGTGCTGTGGGTAATGGTCAATCTGTGATTAGTCGTG
>JAHCKI010000013.1 GCA_026125865.1 Rhodospirillales bacterium | reverse complement strand
GCGTGAATCCGAACAGGTCTTCTCTAGATGGTGATGGTGCTCAACTCGACCGCGGTGCGCGTTCCCTCGACAACGACGATACCGCTATCGGAAACATGATACTTCTTGCTGTCCTCTTCGAGGTTGTAGCCGATAACCGTATCTTCCGGAATTCGTACGTTCTTTTCCAGGATGCAGCGGCGCAGCTTGGAACGCCGACCGATATCGCAGTTGTCGAAAATCACGCAATCGTCGATTTCGGCGCCGGCATGCACGTAGACATGGCGACCGATCACTGAATTGCGGACGATACCGCCGGAAATGATGCAACCGCCGGCCACCACCGAATCAATGGCCTCGCCCCGGCGATCATCTTCATCGAAAGCGAATTTGGTCGGCGGATCCGAATAACCGGCGGTTCTCAACGGCCAATCCAAATTGAACAAATTGAGTTCGGGATCAATGGAGCGAAGGTCCATGTTGGCGTCGTAAAAGGCGTCGAGCGTGCCCACATCCCGCCAATAGGGAGCCTTGCCCTTGGGTTCGCCCGGGATCCGGTTTTCCATGAAGTTGTAGGCAAAGATTTCGGCGTTGCCGACCATCTTCGGCAGGATGTCCCTGCCGAAATCGTGCGAACTGTTTTCGTCCTTTTGGTCTTCCTCGACGACCTTGAGCAGCATGTCCGTCGAAAAGATATAGTTGCCCATGGACGCGTAGACCTGGCTGGGATCGCCCGGCATTGTTGGCGCATCCGCCTTTTTCTCGTGGAACCCGACGATCCGTCCCGTGCCGGTGGTCTCCAGCACGCCGAAATCCTTCGAGAATTTCTTGTCGGTCGGGATCGCCGCCACCGTCGCATGGGCGCGCTTCTGTTCGTGGAACTCGATCATTTCGTGGATATTCATCCGATAGATATGATCGGCGCCGAACACGGCGACGATGTCGGGTCTCGATTGTTCGATGAGGTTGATGTTCTGGTGAATGGCGTCGGCCGTGCCCTGATACCAGTTCTTGCCTGCGCTACGCATCTGCGCCGGGACCGGAACAAGGAACGCACTCTTCAGCAGACCGCCGTATTGCCAGCCGTCGCTCAAATGCTGCAACAGGGATTGGCTGCGGAACTGAATGACGACGTAGATGGAATGAATGCCGGAATTGATCAGGTTGCTGAGAACGAAATCGCAAATCCGATACTTGCCGCCAAAGGGAACGGCGGGCTTGGCCCGTTCTTTGGTCAGCGGGTAAAGCCTGGTCCCTTCTCCACCTGCAAGCACGATGGCAAGAACTTTGAGCCGCATAATGACCTTCTCCTCATTGGTTGTCGTGCGGAGAGCCTTGCCCGTCTGTTTTCGGGAGTCCGCACAGGTGACGGCACAGAATTTCGTGTCTGAACTGCGCCCTTGAATGGCTTGTGAAAGCGTCCGATCCCGGTTTCGCGATGTCCATGGCGGCTCACACCAAGGCCCGGTTGGTCAGATATCGGCCGTCGACCAGCCCGGAAAAATGCATATGCAATTCCGGGTGAGCGATCGGATGGTCCGAGAGATCGGGTTCGAGATTTCGTTCCGCGACATAGGTGCGATGGTTGGTACCGTCGCGCAGCACATGATACCAAGGGCGGTCCTTGGGCGGACGCGATCGCGCCACCTTCTCGTACCATTCCTCGCTTTGCGAAAATACCGGATCGACATCGATGATGACGCCCCGATAATCGAACAGGCGGTGATGGACGATGGTTCCGACCGAAAATCGAGCGACCAACTCTGTCATTTAACGCCCGCGCAATCCGAATGCTGCAATGCACAATTTGTAGCACCCCTCGGACAGGATTTCCAGGGCTGGAACACGTCGAAGGGAGCGCTATAGTGCAAAAGTAGAAGAGTCAAAGGGGCGCGCATCATGAACATCGGATCGCTTTTGCCACGCCACGCGCGATATCGCGGAAACCATACCGCCCTAGTCGCGGGGGACCAGCGGCTGACGTATCGGGAACTGAACGCTTACGTCAATCGCTACGCCAACGCCTTGTTGAACGCGGGCCTCGAAAAGGGCGACAAGTTCGCAACCGTCATGCCCAACTGCCTGGAACTCATGGCTTCCTATTGGGCGGCGGCGAAATCGGGTACGGTCATCGTCCCGGCCAGCCCCCTGCTGCAGGACGCCGGCTTGGCAACCCTTCTCAACGATTCCGACACGAAGTTGGTCATCGGCCATGTCTCGTTCGCGGACACCTTCGAGCGCATCCGCAAGGACCTGCCGGCCGTTGCCGAAGATCGCTACATTCTGGTTGGCGATCAGGGCGGCGCGGGAGATAGCCGCGCGGGGTTCCGGAGCTTCGAGGCATTCGTCGCCGATCAGTCGGAGGGTGAGCCGCCCGATCCCCGCATCGTCGACGAAGACATGTTCAATATCATGTATTCCAGCGGCACCACCGGCCAGCCCAAGGGCATCGTCCACAATCACTATGTTCGGTCGATGTACTGCATGATTTTCGCGGAGACGTTTCGCATCATTCCCGAAAGCGTGGTCCTGCACTCCGGTTCCATCGTCTTTAACGGCTCCATGGTCGATCTCATGCCGTGGATGTTCGTCGGCGGCACCTACATTCTCCATGAGGCGTTCAACGCCGAACGGGTCATCGAGGCCATCGTCGCCGAGAAGGTGACCCACACGGTGATGGTGCCGGCACAGATCATCGCCGTTCTCAACAGTCCGGCCTTCCACCCGAGCAAGCTTGAATCGTTGGAAATGCTGCAAAACATCGGCGCGCCGCTGGCGCTGCCCTACAAGGAAAAGCTCAACGACCTTCTGCCCGGCCGCTTCTATGAACTCTATGGCCTGACCGAGGGCCTGATGACGGTGCTCGACAAACACGATTCCATGCGCAAGGTCGGCTCGGTCGGCTGCCCGCCGCCGTTCATGGACATCAAGATCCTGCGCGAGGACGGCAGCGAAGCGGCACCGGGCGAGGTCGGCGAGATCTGCGGCCAGAGCCCCTGCATGATGCCGGGCTACTACAAACGACCGGACCTCACCGAGAAGGCGATCATCGACGGCTGGCTGCACTCCGGCGACCTGGGCTACATGGACGAGGAAGGCTACCTGTTCCTGGTCGACCGCATGAAGGACATGATCATCTCCGGTGGCGTCAACGTCTACCCGAAAGATATCGAAGAGGTCGTCATTCAGCACCCGGCCGTCCAGGAATCCGCCGTGTTTGGTGCTCCTGACGACAAATGGGGCGAAATTCCGATCGCGGCCGTCGTTCTCGGCAAGGACCAGTCGGTCGCCGTCGAAGAGCTGGTCGCCTGGACCAACCAACGGGTCGGCGCCAAGTTCCAACGCATCCACGACGCCGTGATCTACGACGAATTTCCCCGCAACGTCGCCGGCAAAACCCTCAAACGGGAAATGCGCGACGCGTACAAACCGGGGGGAAGCCGGTAGATCACGGAGAAATACTCCCTCACCCGCGCGATAAGGCTTCATTACCGGGTTTGAGCCACTAATATAACCGGGGTTGTCGGTACGCGACGGGGTAGCAATGACGAGGTATTCGGTCTTCAGTTTGGTCCGAAACGGGCTCAAAGGACACCGAGCGTGGCCACGGGCGTGGCGCCGCGCAGAGCCCCGTCGGTCCTATCAGGTCATCGTCATCGGCGGCGGCGGCCACGGTCTTGCCACCGCGTACTACCTGGCCAAGGAGCACGGCATAACCGACGTGGCGGTTGTCGAGAAAAGCGCCATTGGCCTCGGCAACACCGGCCGCAACACCACCATCATCCGCTCCAACTATCTGTGGGACGAAAGCGCCGCCCTTTACGAGAAATCGTTGAAGCTGTTCGAGGGGCTGACGGAAGATCTCAATTTCAACCAAATGTTGAGCCAGCGGGGTGTGATCAATCTCGCCCACACCCTTCACGACCTGCGCGACCTGGAGCGCCGCGTCAACGCCATCCGCCTGAACGGCATCGATTCCGAGATCCTGTCGGTTGAGCAGGTCAAGGCGATGGTGCCGATTCTCAACACCTCGCCCAACGCGCGCTATCCGGTGCTGGGGGCGTCGCTGCAACGGCGCGGCGGCGTCTCCCGCCACGACGCCGCCGCCTGGGGCTTGGCCCGCGCCGCGTCGGCGCGCGGTGTCGACATCATCGAAAACTGCGAGGTAACGGCGATCCTCCGTGACGGCGATCATGTGACCGGCGTCGAAACCACACGCGGGCCCATCAAGGCGCCGAAAGTCGCCATCGCGGCGGCCGCGCACACCAGCCACCTTGCCTCGATGGCGGGATTGCGGCTGCCGATCGAAACGCATCCGTTGCAGGCGCTCGTCTCCGAGCCCCTCAAGCCGCTGATCGATTGCGTGGTGATGTCGAACCAGGTGCATGTCTATCTCAGCCAGTCGGACAAGGGCGAGCTTGTCATCGGCGCCGGCATCGACCCCTATGTGAGCTATGCGTCGCGTGGCAGCCTGCCGGTGATCGAGGATCAGATGCAGGCCCTGGTGCACCTCTATCCCGTCGTCAGCCGTCTGCGCATGCTGCGGCAGTGGGCCGGCAACGTCGATGTCTGCCCGGACGCCAGCCCCATCATCTCGCTGACGCCGGTGCGGGGGTTGTACATCAATGGCGGCTGGGGCACGGGCGGCTGGAAGGCGACACCGGGATCGGGCTGGGTCTTCGCCCACACCATCGCCCAGGATCGCCCGCATCCGCTCAACGAGCCGTTCAGTTTGGAGCGGTTTACCACCGGCGCGCTGATCGACGAGCATGGCGCCGCGGCGGTGGCGCACTGAAGGACTGAAGAACAGCAGGACCGAGGAAACACGACGGAATGCTATTGATCCCCTGCCCCTGGTGTGGCCTTCGCGACGAAGTAGAGTTCAAGTATGGCGGTGAGGCCCACAACAACCGCCCCCTTGTCCCGGACGTGCACGACGACACCGCGTGGGCTGCCTATCTGTTCATGAAGAAAAACCCGAAGGGGCTGCACTTGGAGCGTTGGGTGCACGCCGCCGGATGCCGGCGCTGGTTCAACGTGGCGCGGGATACGGTCAGCAACCGCATTGATGGAAGCTACAAGATCGGAGAAAAACCGCCGGCCATCGCGGCGGAAACGGAGGAAAGTGCGTGAGCCGGGGTTCGGGCCATCGTCTCCCCTTCGGCGGTCGTATCGACCGTGAACAGAGGCTCTCATTCACCTTCAACGGCAAGAGCTTTGAAGGATACGCCGGCGATACATTGGCCCGGCGCTTTTGGCCATCGGGGTTTCCGTCGTCGGCCGCAGCTTCAAATATCATCGTCCGCGCGGTGTCTTTTCCGCCGGCGTCGAAGAACCGATCGCGCTGATCCAGCTCGGCTCGGGACCGCAAACGCAACCGAACATGCCGGCGACCGCGGTCGAGCTTTCCGACGGCCTCGTCGCCAACAGCGTCCATTGCTGGCCCAACGTCAACCGCGACATCGGCGCCTTGGCGCAATGGCTGTCGCCGTTCATGCCGGCCGGCTTCTACTACAAAACGTTCATGTGGCCGGCGCGCCGGTGGATGGTCTATGAGCGCTATATCCGAAACGCCGCCGGCCTCGGCACGGCACCGACGGAAGCCGATCCGGACATCTATGACAAAATGCACGTGCATTGCGATGTGCTGGTCATCGGGGGTGGACCGGCCGGTTTGGCTGCCGCCCTCGCGGCCGGCCGGTCCGGCGCGCGGGTCATCGTCGCCGATCAACAACCGGAATTCGGCGGCCAGCTTCTCGGCGAACGGTTGGAGATTGACGGCGGGCCGGCGATGGCATGGGTCGCCGCCGCCTTGGACGAACTGGCCGGCATGGACGAGGTGGGCTTGCTACCGCGCACCACGGCCTTCGGATATTACGATCACAACTTCGTCGCGCTTTTGGAGCGCCGTCCCATCGCCGCCGCGGAAACCGGACGATTGGCGCGCGAGTGCCTGTGGAAGGTACGCGCCAAGCAGGTGGTGCTCGCCACCGGCGCCATCGAACGCCCGTTGATCTTCGCCAACAATGATCGCCCCGGCGTCATGCTGGCGAACGCCGCTCGAACCTACGTCAACCGCTATGCGGTGGCGCCGGGAAACACGGTCGTCGTCTTCACCAACAACGACGATGCCTACCGAACCGCCATCGTGCTGGCCGAGGTCGGCGTCAAGGTGCCGGCCCTGGTCGACGTCCGCGCCTTCGCGCCGGGGGCGCTGCGCGAGCAGGTTTCGGCGCACGGCATCGAAGTCCTCAACGGGTGGAGCGTGATCAACGCCCATGGCGGCCGGCGGGTGCGCATGGTCGATGTGGTGGCCCTGGACGAAGCGGGTGCGGCGGCCAGCGGGTCACGGCGAAGCATTGACTGCGATACCGTCGCCGTCTCCGGCGGCTGGAATCCGGCCGTCCATCTGTTTTCCCAATCCGGCGGCAAACTCCGCTTCGACAACGCTCGGGCTTGCTTCGTGCCGGACGTTTCGGTCCAGTCCGAACGCTCCGCCGGATCGTGCGCCGGCATCTTCAACCTGGACGGCTGCCTCGAAGCTGGTTTCGAGGTGGGTGCCGCGGCCGCCGCCGACGCTGGGTTCACCCATGGGGCACGACCGAAACGACCCCGTGCCGAGGCGCCGGAGGAGCAACCCATGCGGCCATTGTTGTGGGTGCCGCCACCGTCGAACGGTAAGCGCTTCGGCAAGCACTTCGTCGATTTGCACAACGACGTCACGATCGCCGACATCGAATTGGCCCGTCATGAGGGCTACGAGTCGGTGGAATTGACCAAGCGCTACACTACCCTTGGCATGGGCCTCGACCAAGGTAAGACCGGCAATGTCCATGGCCTCGCGGTCCTCGCCGAAGCGCGCGGCAACCCCATACCGGCGGTCGGCACGACCACGTTTCGCCCTCCCTACACACCGGTTTCATTCGGCGCCCTGGCCGGCCGCGACGTGGGCGATCTCTACGACCCGTCGCGCCGCACGCCCATGCACCGCTGGCATGAACAGGCGGGTGCCGTGTTCGAGGACGTGGGGCAGTGGAAGCGACCTCGGTATTACCCGAGATCCGGCGAAACCATGGGCGATGCCGTTGACCGCGAGTGTCTGGCGGCGCGCCATGCCGTCGGCATCCTCGACGCCAGCACCCTCGGAAAGATCGATATCCAAGGCCCCGACGCCGCCGAGTTCCTCAACCGCGTCTACACCAACGCCTGGGACAGATTGCCCGTCGGACGCTGCCGCTACGGCCTCATGTGCACCGATGACGGCATGGTGTTCGATGACGGCGTCACCGCGCGCCTTGGCGACGCCCATTATTTGATGAGCACTACGTCGGGCGGGGCGGGGCGTGTCCTGTCGTGGCTCGAAGAGTGGCTGCAAACGGAATGGCCGACCCTCAAGGTCTATCTCAACTCGGTGACAGAGAGCTGGGCAACGGCATCGGTGAGCGGCCCGCTGGCGCGCGCCTTGCTCGCCGGACTCACCAAGACCGATCTGTCTGCTGACGCCTTTCCGCACTTGGGCGTGAGGGAAGCCGTGGTCGCTCATCTGCCGGCACGGATCTTCCGCGTCAGCTTCACCGGTGAAGTGTCGTTCGAAATAAGCGTCCCCGCGCGCTACGGCATGGCTTTGTGGACGACGTTGATGGAAGCTGGACAAGCCTACGGGATCACGCCATTCGGGACCGAGGCGATGCATGTTTTGCGGGCCGAGAAAGGATACATCATCACCGGCCAGGATACCGACGGATCGGTCACGCCGATCGATCTCGGCATGGATTGGATCGTCAGTAAAAAGAAGGACTTCCTGGGCCGGCGGTCGCTGAATCGCGTTGACGCCATGCGCCCCGACCGCAAGCAGCTCGTCGGGCTGCTGACCGACGATCCGAGTGACGTGCTGCCGGAAGGCGCGCAAATCGTCGGCGAAAAGCTGCCGCAACCACCTATGCCGATGATCGGTCATGTGACGTCCAGTTACTACAGCGCCAACCTGGGCCGTTCCATCGCATTGGCGCTGATCAAAGGCGGGCGCGATCGCATCGGCAAGACGGTATTCGCGCCGCTGGTGGATCGGACGGTGTCCGCTGTGATCGTCAAGCCGGGCTTTTACGATCCGGAAGGAGCGCGACTCCATGCCTGACCGTTATCGACGCCAAAGCCCGCTCGCCCATCTCGGCCTGGTGGCTCGAGCATCCGAAGATCAATCCGCCGAGGCGGGCGTGGTGATGGCCGAATGTCCGTTTTGCGCGCAAACGGGGCTGCGCGGCGACGGTTCCCTCGCCCGTTTCGGCAACGCCGTAAAAACGGTCTTGGGCATCGCACCCCCCACCGAGCCGAACACCGTGACCGGTCCCGAGGACTTTGCCGACGGTGCGCGTATTCTGTGGCTGGGACCCGATGAATGGCTAATTGTCGGCGGTGACGTCGATGCCGAGCCTTCAGGCGCGTTGCGCCTGGCCCTATCCGACCGTCATGCCGCCGTCGTTGATGTCTCGGATGGGCGCGCGGTGATCGCGCTTTCGGGACCCAATGCCCGCGACGTCCTCGCCAAGGGCTGCCCCCTCGACCTGCACCCGCGCGCTTTCGGCCCCGGCCGCTGTGCGCAGACAGTTCTGGCCAAGGCCCATGTCATCCTGCACCAAATCGACGCCAGCCCCAGTTACGAGATTTACGTCCACCGCAGTTTCGCCGACTACCTGTGGTCCTGGTTGGAAGACGCCGCCGGCGAATTCGGTGTCCGGATTTCGAATTCCAGATCCGATCGAAACGGCTTGCTTGGAGGCCGCGTAACTCCTTGAGCATCGGCGCACGCCCTCGCCGGCGGGAGAAAGCGTAGGGCCTTCGCGCCTGTTGCAAAAAAGCGTCACCGGTCGGGAGAAGGCTGTATTCACTTGATTGTCATGTTTAGTTTTCTTGCTTAACGCCGGCGATGTGGTTAACTGGCGGTTGAAGGATCCGCATTTCGTCGGCGTACTAGTTTGCTGTTCTCCTAAATCAGCCTAGCTACCACCGCAAATCGTGATACCTCGAAGTGTCGTGTTGCCGGATATCACGCAGCACAAGTTCAAGTCCCGACGTTACAAGGAGTTGTTATGGCTACGGGAACAGTGAAGTGGTTTAACCCCACCAAAGGATATGGATTCATCGCACCGGACAATGGCACGAAAGACGCGTTCGTGCATATTTCCGCGGTGGAGCGGGCAGGACTGACAACCCTTGTCGAGGGGCAAAAAGTCGAATACGAGCTCGTACCAGGTCGCAACGGCAAATCGGCCGCCGAAAATCTCGTTGTGGTTGAGTAACCAAGAAAAATCCTTCCGGTAAGATCGATCCAATCTGACCCGGTCCGACAAAACCGGATTGGGATGAAAAGAGCGGGAGGATCTCTCCCGCTCTTGTTGTTTTGTGATGCACGGCTTGTGGCGTTGCCGTGCACAGACTCTCGATTTACATCGCGCGGCCTTCTTTCCAGGCCTTGAGCAGGTCGTCGTAGTCGACCGTCTGGCCGCGGGGCTTTTCGTTGTCCAGCTTGGCCTTAGGCGAACCCGGCTGGTTGAGCCAGTGCGCCTCGTCCATCTCCTCGTTCAATTTGGGGCCGCATTCCCCCTGAACGCCGGACCGCTCCAGACGCTTCAGCACCTTTTCCTGTTCGTTGGCGAGGTTGTCCATCGCCTTGTCGACGCTGACCTCGCCGGACACCGCTTCACCGATGTTCTGCCACCAGAGTTGCGCCAGCTTGGGATAATCGGGAACATTGGTGCCCGTCGGCGTCCACATGACCCGGGCCGGGCTCCGATAGAACTCGACGAGACCGCCGAGCTTCGGCGCCCGTTCGGTAAACGATTCATGGTTGATGTCGCTGTCGCGGATCGGGGTCAGACCGACGTGGGTCTTTTTGAGGGACACGGTCTTGGAAACGGTGAACTGGGCGAACAACCATGCGGCCTTGCGGCGATCGACCGGCGTCGATTTCAGAAGTGTCCATGACCCCGCGTCCTGATACCCCAGTTTCATGCCCTCTTCCCAGTAAGGTCCATGGGGTGATGGAGCCATCCGCCATTTCGGCGTTCCGTCTTCGTTGACCGTGGGGCCGGGCTCGACCATGGAGGCGGTAAATGCGGTGTACCAGAAGATCTGCTGCGCCACGTTGCCCTTGGCCAGGAACGGCAAGTACTGATAGAAATCCATGCCGAGGGCTCCCGGAGGGGCGTAATCCTTCAGCCATTCCATATACTTACGCAGAGAGTATTTCGCCGCCGGGCCATTGGTGGCACCACCGCGGGCGACGGTCGAACCGACCGGCCGACAACCATCGACACGGATACCCCACTCGTCCACGGGCTTGCCGTTCGGCAGCCCCTTGTCGCCGGCGCCGGCCATGGACAGCCAGGCATCAGTGAAACGCCAGCCCAGGTCCGGGCTCTTCTTGCCGTAGTCGTTGTGGCCGAAGACCTCGACACCATCGACCTCCTTGACGTGCTTGGAGAAGAACTCGGCGATGTCCTCGTAAGCCGACCAGTTGACCGGAACGCCCAGGTCGTAACCGTAGATCTCCTTGAACTTGTTCTTCAGATCCTCGCGCTGGAACCAGTCGTAGCGGAACCAGTAAAGATTCGCGAACTGCTGGTCGGGCAACTGGTAAAGCTTGCCGTCGGGAGCGGTGGTGAACTCCTTGCCGATGAAGTCATCCACATCGAGGGTCGGCAGGGTCACATCCTTGCCCTCGCCCGCCATCCAGTCCGTGAGGTTCACGACGTGGCCATAGCGGAAGTGCGTGCCGATCAGGTCGGAGTCGTTGATGTACGCGTCATAAACGTTTTCGCCCGACTGCATCTGGGTTTGCAGTTTCTCGATGACGTCGCCTTCCTGGATCAGGTCGTGGGTCACCTTGATGCCAGTGATTTCCTCGAACGCCTTGGTCAGCGTCTTGGATTCGTAGTCGTGGGTCGGAATGGTTTCCGAGACGACCTTGATTTCCATGCCCTTGAACGGTTCGGCCGCCTTGATGAACCAGCTCATTTCCTTGAGCTGGTCTTCGCGGCTGAGGGTCGACGGTTGAAATTCCGTATCGACCCATTTTTCCGCCGCTGCCATGTCGGCCAACGCCTGCGTTCCGAATCCATATAAGGAAACCGCGAATGCGAAGCCGGCGACGCCGACAACGAGGCGGTTGTGTTGAACGTCTCCTCTCGTTTTCCACTTCATAGATTTTCTCCAGTTCGTTGCTGAATTGCAGACGACTTGAACTGTCGCTTCGCCCTTCTTGGTTGCTGCTTATTGTGTCCTGGTGCGCGGCCGGGGCCCCCGCAGCACCCACAATAGTTTGAACGATCTCGTGTCCTGTTCCCGTGCCCTGACGGTTTCAAGCGAACCGCATGACAATGGCCATGTACACGAGCGATATCAGTACGGCGAACCACTGATTCATATCGGTTAATCCAATCCATGCGAGATTGATGTAGGCGCTTCCCAGAAGGCCGACAAAGAACCGGTCCCCCCGGGTCGTCGAAAGCGGGAGCACACCGCGTCTGGCGACGGTCGGCACCTTGATCTCCCAAACGGTCATCGCCACGAGCAGAAGGGCGATGACGCAGAAGAAAACGCCCGTCGGCAGCGTCCACGCCATCCAATCCAGGCTCATCGCCGTTTCCTCCCTTTTCTCCCTTTTCTCCCTATTCGAACGCTATACGCGGCCAAGCGCGAAGCCTTTGGCCATGTAGTTACGAACGAAGTAAATGACCAACGCTCCCGGAACGATCGTCAGGATGCCGGCGGCGGCCAGAAGCCCCCAGTCGAGCCCTGTGGCGCTTACCGTCCGCGTCATGGTCGCCGCGATCGGTTTCGCTTCCGTCGTTGTCAAGGTGCGGGCAAGCAGCAATTCCACCCACGAGAACATGAAACAGAAGAACGCAGTAACGCCGATACCGGTTCGGATCAGCGGCAGAAAAACGGTAAGAAAGAAGCGCGGGAAACTATAGCCATCGATATACGCGGTTTCGTCTATTTCACGCGGCACGCCAGACATGAACCCCTCAAGAATCCAGACCGCCAGGGGGACGTTGAACAGACAGTGGGAAATGGCGACGGCGATGTGCGTGTCGATAAGCCCGAACGTGGAATAGAGCTGGAAAAAAGGCAGCAGAAAGACGGCGGGCGGCGCCATTCGGTTGGTGAGCAGCCAGAAAAACATGTGCTTGTCGCCGAGGAACGTATAGCGGGAAAACGCATACGCCGCCGGCAAGGCGACAAACAGTGAAATGACCGTGTTCATGCTTACGTAGATGATCGAGTTGACGTAACCAGAATACCAGGCAGGGTCCGTGAAGATCGCAACATAATTGGTCAATGTCGGATGGGCCGGATAGAGAGAAAAGGTCCCCAGGATATCCGCGTTTGTCCGCAGCGACATGTTGAACATCCAATAGACGGGTAGCATCAACAACAGCAAATAGATGATGAACCCGACCGTGCTTTTCCTGATTTTCATGATCCGGGCCTACTCTCCTTTACCGACGTTCTGCAAGGCCTGATAGAACAGCCAACTGAACAGCAATACGATCAGAAAATAGATGATCGAGAAAGCCGCCGCCGGCCCCAGGTCGAACTGACCGACCGCGATCTTGACCAGGTGTATGGACAGAAACGTCGTGGCGTTGCCGGGGCCGCCGCCGGTGAGCACGAAAGGCTCGGCATAGATAAGGAAACTGTCCATGAATCTGAGCAAAATTGCGATGGTCAGCACACCCCGCATCTTCGGAAGCTGGATGTAGCGGAACACGGCCCAGCGCGACGCGCCGTCGATGCTCGCCGCCTGGTAGAACGCGTCTGGGATCGCCTGCAAGCCGGCATAGGCCAACAAAACGACCAACGGCGTCCAGTGCCATACCTCCATCAGCATGACGGTGATCCAGGCATCCAGCGGCGCGGCGGTATGATCGAAGTCGATCCCCAAGCCGTTGATCGTGGCGCCCAGCAATCCGATGTCCGGCCGCGTGAAAATAATCCAGATGGTGCCGATGACATTCCAGGGAATCAACAGGGGCAGGGCCAGCAGTACCAGGCTGAGCGAGGCCGCCCAGCCCTTTTTCGGCATGGCGAGAGCGATGGCGACACCAAGCGGGATTTCGATCAGCAGGACCAGGCCGGAAAACAAAAACTGCCGCAACAGCGCCTCGTGCAACCGCTCGTCATGGAGGATCTCCTTGAACCATTCCACGCCCACGAAGAACCGTTCGTTCGGCCCGAAGATGTCCTGGACGGAGTAGTTGACGACGGTCATGAGCGGAATGATGGCGCTGAACGCCACGATCACGAAGACCGGTATGACGAGAAACCACGCCCTGTTGTCCTTGGTCTTTTCCATCACGCCGACTCCGTGGCTCGCCCGATCATCATTCCACCCCTCATCCAACCAGATGCCCGTTCACGTACAGCCGCGTCGTGTCCGCTGAGAATTGAAGGTACGCGATACCGGTGGGAACGTCCTGGTGCTCGGGCACCTTGACCTTGATCGCGACATCGACCAGGCGAACGGTGACGATCTTGAAGTTGCCGAGGTCCTCGACGGCCCCTGGAACGACAGCGACCGCGCCGTCCAACGGTTCGTTGCTCAATTTCAGGAACTCCGGCCGAACGCCGATTTCCATCGCACCCGACATGCCGAGCGCCCGCGCCGCGACACCGGGTTCGAGCGGGATACGCGCGCCCTGGACCAGAACCGCCCGCTCGTCGATCAGGCACGGCAGGAAGTTCATGCCGGGACTGCCGATGAAGTGGCCGATGAACGTGTGCTCGGGGCGCTCGAACAACTCCTGCGGCGTACCAAGCTGAAGCACCTGTCCCTCGGACATGACCGCGACCTTGTCCGCAAAGGTCAACGCTTCGTTCTGGTCGTGGGTGACATAGACCAGCGTCAGCTTGAAGCGTTCATGGATCTGTTTGAGCTTGCGTCGAAGCATCCATTTCAGGTGCGGATCGATGACGGTCAGCGGCTCGTCGAACAGGATCGCCGCGACGTCGTTCCGAACCAGGCCGCGCCCGAGGGAAATCCGTTGCTTGGCGTCGGCGGTCAGTCCGCGCGCCCGTTTCCCGAGGTCTTCCGTGAGTTCCAGCATCTCGGCGACCTCGGCCACGCGGCCGGACACTTCCGCGCCACCGAACCCCCTGTTCCGCAAGGGGAACGCCAGATTGTCGAAGACCGTCATGGTGTCGTAGATGACGGGGAACTGGAAGACCTGCGCGATGTTGCGATCCTTGGTCGGGCGGTAGGTCACGTCATCGTCGTCGAACAACACTTGGCCCTGGCTTGGATGCAACAGACCGGAAATGATGTTGAGCAGGGTCGTCTTGCCGCATCCGGAGGGACCAAGCAGGGCGTAGGCGCCGCCGTCCTCCCACAGATGATCCATGGGTCGGAGCGCGAAGTCCGCCAACGATTTCGGCCGGAGTTTGTACGAGTGAGCAACGTCCTTGAGGTGGATCCGTGCCATGGGTGCGGCCCCTACCCGTTCAGACCGTGCGCCCGCCGCCTGGGAGCGGCGACCAGCATGCCATCGCCATCGAAGGCGAAGACATGACGCGGATTGACGAAAACCTGGATGGGACGGCCGAGGCCGAGGGGATACACCCCTTCCTCCTGAACCACCCATGAGGTGCCGTGATGCCCCACATGGATGAAGGTTTCCGACCCGTTGACTTCGGCCAGCTCCGTGGTCGCGGCGACGGCGACATCGTCGATCGAGCCTTGCGTGATCGAAAGGTGATTGGCGCGGAGGCCGAACATGTACCGGCCTTCGGACAGACCTGACAAATGCGCAATCAGCGGCAACCGTATGCCACCACCGAGCATCGCTGCGCCATTTGCAACGACGCCATCGATCAGGTTCATGGGCGGGTCGCTGAATACCTGGCCGACGCGCACAGATTGGGGGTGATGAAACACGGAAACGGTGGGGCCGGTTTGCAGGACTCTCCCCTGGTCGAGGACAACCACCGCGCCGCCGAGCAGCAACGCTTCCAGCGGTTCGGTGGTCGCGTAAACGACGATGGCCTCGCGTCGCGCGAAGATCTCGCGCATTTCAGCCCTCAACTCCTCGCGCAGTTTGTAGTCCAGGTTAACCAGCGGCTCATCGAACAGCAACAGATCGGCGTCTTTGACCAACGCCCGCGCCATGGCGGTTCGCTGTTGCTGACCGCCCGACAGTTCCGCGGGCAGGCGGTCGAGCAGGTCGCCGATCTGCACCAGGTCCGCCGTCTCGCGCACGCGGCGATCGATTGCGGCCTTGCCGATGCCGGCGCGACGCAGCGGCGACGCGATGTTGTCGTAAACGGTGAACGACGGATAGTTGATGAATTGCTGATAGACCATGGCGACGTTGCGCTTGCGCACCGGCACGTCGGCCATATCCCGACCATTGACGAGAACGCGGCCGCGCGTCGGTTGGTCCAGGCCGGCCATGAGGCGCAGCAGCGTCGTCTTGCCGGCGAGCGTGGGACCGATCAGAACGTTGAGGCCCCTCCCCAGCGTGAAGTCTGCCGTGTAAAGATGGGGCGTTCCGCCGACCATTTTGGTGACGTTCTCGAATGTGAGGTTCATCCGGCCAATCCCGCCCTTTCAGCCCGTCAATCGGCGACAATCAGTTGGACGCCCGCCGCTCCCAACTGATCCTGCATGGCCGACGGCAGCGGGCGGTCGGTGAAGACAGCGTCCAGTTGCGACAGGTGCCCGACCCTGACCATCGGCCGACGGTCGAATTTGCTATGGTCGGTGACCAGATAGACCTTCCGTGATTGCTCGATGATCGCCTGCGCCACCCGCACCTCCCGATAGTCGAAATCCAACAGGGCGCCGGTCTCGTCGATGCCGCTGATGCCGATGATGCCGAAATCGACGCGAAACTGCCGGATGAGGTCGATGGTCGCCTCGCCGACAACACCGCGATCGCGGCTGCGCACGATACCGCCGGCGATGATCACTTCGAAATCGGGATTGCCGCACATGATATCCGCGACATGCAGATTGTTGGTGACCACGCGGAGTTTCCTATGAGTCATCAGCGCCTTCGCCACTTCCTCATTGGTCGTGCCGATGTTGACGATCAACGAGGATCGATCCGGAATGTGGCTGGCGAGGGCCTTTGCGATGCGTTCCTTCTCGCCGTGAAACAGCGCTTGGCGCGTCACGTAGGCCAGGTTCTCAACCGTCGAGCGCAGATCACCGCCGGCATCCGCGTCCAACTGCCCACCATCGAACAGGGCGGCGATGTCGTTTCGGATGGTCTCGGGATCAGCGCCCACTTGCTGGGACAGTGAATCGATAGATGCGAACCTCCGGCTGCGAACCAGTTCCAGGATACGCTGTTGACGTTGCTGATCCTCGGACATCATCGGGTTCTCCGTATCACCGTTGTGCCGGCCGTTGTAGGGGTCGCGTGGTCATCGCTATTCACTGGTATCATGGGCTTGCCAAGGGGTGGTTCCCCGCGACAGCCGCGGCGACATGCGCTCCCATCCAATCATCGAGCCGCTTGACCGTTGGCGGCGCGACGTGGAGGCCGAGCTTGGAACGTCGCCACAAAATGTCTTCGGCGGTGCGCGCCCATTCCACGTACACCAGATAGCGGACCTCGCGGGTATACAAGCCGTCGCCCAGATGTTCACCCAGGTCATCGAACGCTTGCGCATCCGCGAGCAAGCGAACCGCGCGGGTGCCGTACGCGCGTGCCAGTCGCTCCGCCAAGTCCGCCGGCAACCAGGGATAGGCCCGACGAAACTCGGATAGAAAAGTCGCGAAGTCGGCGCCCGCGATGTCACCGCCCGGCAAGGGCGCGCCCTCACCGGTCCACGCCGGTTTGTCGACGGTCAGGGCCGAAGCCAGCTTTGCGACCGCCTCCTCCGCCAGTTTGCGGTAGGTGGTGATCTTCCCGCCGAAGACGGACAGGACCGGCGCCCCGGCCGTGTCCAGATCGAGCACATAGTCGCGGGTCACAGCGGAAACGTCGCTGGCCTTGTCATCGACGAGCGGACGGACACCGGAATAGGACCAAAGAACATCATCGGGCGTGATCTCTTGGACAAAGTAACGGTTGGCGAGATCGCAAAGATAGGACGTTTCTTCGGTGGAAATGGCAACGGCGGCCGGATCGCCGTCGTAGTCGAGATCCGTCGTACCGATCAGCGTGTACGCCCCTTCATAGGGGAGGGCGAAGACAATGCGCCGGTCGATGTTCTGAAAGATGTAGGCATGATCATGCTCGAACAGGCGGCGGACGACAATGTGACTGCCCTTGACTTGACGGATGTTGAGGTGGCGTTCGCGGCCGAGCGCCTCGCTTAGAAACGACGCCACCCATGGCCCCGCCGCATTGACCAGGCAACGGGCGCGAACGCTGAAACGGTCGCCGTCTCGCGTCGATTGCAGCGCCGCTTCCCAGAGGTGGCCTTCGCGCCGCGCGGTGACGCATCGGGTATGGGTCATGATGGTGGCGCCGCGTTCCGCGGCATCGACGGCATTGAGGATCACCAGCCGCGCGTCATCGACCCAGGCGTCCGAATACACGAAGCCCCGGCGCAGGTCGGGTACGAGCGGCTCTCCGGCCGGGTGCCGGCGCAGATCCACGGCGGACGACCCCGGCAGCAGGGTGCGCTTGCCGAAATCCAGGTGATCGTACAACAGCAAACCGATACGGATCATCCACGCCGGGCGCAGCGAGGCGACATGGGGCATCACGAACCTGAGCGGCCGGATGATGTGCGGCGCCGCGCGCAGCAGCACCTCCCGTTCCATCAGCGCTTTCGAGACCAGCCGGAAATCGAAGTGTTCGAGATAGCGGAGGCCGCCATGGATGAGCTTCGAACTGGCTGAAGAGGTGTGATTGGCCAGATCATCCTGCTCGCACAACAAGACGCCGAGGCCTCGCCCGGCGGCATCCCGCGCGATACCGACACCATTGATGCCGCCACCAACGACCAACAGGTCGTAAATCTGGGTCTCCGCCAAACGCTCCTCCCGCGAGCGTCATTCCCGGTTCAGGTCCGGTGATTGCGTCCCATGGCTCACGTGCCAAGATCACACCCGCATTCGACCATAGGCATGTGAAAAGGTGCAAACAAATAGTCGCATGGCCAACTCAGTTTTCCGTGGAGTCTTTTTGGCCGCCGCCGCCCCATGCCGATTCGCGCCCAAGGCCGGCGTCTTGCGCGTTACTTATTTCGCGCCGCGACTGGTTTTTTTGTGACAGAGTCCGCAAAGGTGGCCGCCAAGGGCCCGCCCACATTGTTCTGGAAGCCAATAACATATTGATATAACACAATTTTATTGGCTGGGGTGCCTGGATTCGAACCAGGAATACTTGATCCAGAGTCAAGCGTGATACCGTTTCACCACACCCCAAATGGGTTATAGGCTTGCGCGTTGAGCGCCGGCGCCGAGGAAAAAGCTTCTAACATATGGTTCCGGTTTTTGCACCCGTCTTGCATAGTCGTGCCGTCACGCTGCGAGGGCGATCGAACGGCATCCGGCGCGGGCAGGGAGCGGAACAAGGTGCGGAACATGACACGAGGCAAAGTGCGGTACAGGGTCGAGATCACGGAGGAGCGCTTCGGCACGCCGCTCGCTTCCCGCGCCGACACCGGAGGGGCGTAGACATGAGCGGCAAGCGCCGATCGCCGCCGGGCAGCAAAGGCGAC
>JAHCKI010000129.1 GCA_026125865.1 Rhodospirillales bacterium | reverse complement strand
CGAATTCAACCGGGTGCGCCAATACGCGCCCGTATATGTCAAAAAACCGTCGTGTGCTACCCCTTACACGCAGCTCTTCCACGTGTTCCTTGCGGGGCGAACGAGGCTCGGCGCGCCGTGCCGCTCAGGCCTTGCCCGAGCTGCTGCGGATCACCGAGCGGCCGGCGTACATGGCGGTGTCGCCGAGCTGCTCCTCGATACGGATGAGCTGGTTGTACTTGGCGATACGGTCGGAACGCGACAGGGATCCGGTCTTGATTTGACCGGCATTGGTGGCCACCGCGATGTCGGCGATGGTCGAATCCTCCGTCTCGCCGGAGCGGTGCGAGATGACGTTCGTGTATCTGGCCTTGTGCGCCATCTCCACGGCCCGCAACGTTTCGGTGAGCGATCCGATCTGATTGACCTTGATCAGGATCGAGTTGGCGATGCCCTGCTTGATGCCGTCGGCCAGCCGCAAGGGATTGGTGACGAACAGGTCGTCGCCGACCAGTTGCACCTTGCCGCCCAGTTCTTCGGTCAGCATCCGCCAGCCGTCCCAATCGTCTTCCGACATGCCGTCTTCGATGGACATGATCGGGAAACGCGCGCACAGATCGGCCAGATAACGGACATTGCCCTCCGGATCGAGGCTCTTGCCCTCGCCCTTCATCTCGTACTTGCCGTTCTTGAAATACTCGGTCGACGCACAGTCGAGGGCCAACGTGACGTCGTCGCCGGGCTTGTAGCCGGCGGCCTCGACCGCCTTCATGATGAAGCCGAGGGCTTCATCGGCGCTTTGCAGTCCGGGCGCGAAACCGCCTTCGTCACCCACATTGGTGTTGTGGCCGGCGTCTTTCAGTCCCTTCTTCAGGGCTTGAAACACTTCCGATCCCATGCGGATGGCGTCCGCAACGTTGGGCGCCGATACCGGCTGAATCATGAACTCCTGGATATCGATGGGATTGTCGGCGTGCTCGCCGCCGTTGACGATGTTCATCATCGGCACCGGCAGGACGTGAGCCTGCGTGCCGCCGATGTAACGATAGAGCGGCAGATCAGCCTCTTCCGCGGCGGCTTTGGCGACGGCCATGCTGACGCCGAGAATGGCGTTGGCGCCGATGCGGCCTTTGTTCGGTGTTCCGTCAAGATCGATCATCGTTTCGTCGACGAGGATCTGGTCGGTTCCCTCCAAGCCACGGATGGCCTCGAAAACCTCGCCGTTGACGTTACTGACGGCCTTGCTCACACCCTTGCCGCCATATCGGCCCTTGTCGCCGTCCCGCAACTCGACGGCCTCGTGCGCGCCGGTTGAGGCACCCGATGGCACGGCGGCACGACCCATGGCGCCACTTTCGAGCACCACGTCGACCTCGACCGTTGGATTGCCGCGACTGTCCAAAATCTCGCGCGCTGTTACTTCGCAAATAGCAGACATTTCAGGATGCTCCTCTCCCCTGGGGCGCTATGAAACCGAATGAAAGTGAATCGGGGCCGAAGCCCGGTCCCGCCAGCTATGTGCGACTCATACCCGCAACGTCCGATTCTGTCCAGCGTGGGGCCGGAACTTCGATCGATCAAATCAGTAAAACCTGATCGCACGGCGCTCCGAAATGAAGGGTCTGTTCAGCTTGGACACACGGATGCGGCTCGAAGGATATTGTAGGGGCCAATTCCGCACCGACCAAAAAAAATTTCTGATGGCTGCTCTTGCGGGGATCTTCGACACTCACCAAGTGGACACTCGGCTCGTGCGCGGGACAACTATCCGACAAGGGGTCGCCGAGCCGGAAGGCGGCATGAGGCCGTCTCCAACGCCCCCTTCGGGCTGATTTGCATTGTTGTTCCATCCTTCGTTTCCAGCACGGGTTCCGACGGACGCAGCACGTGCCGCGGTTTGCCTTCAGGATGGAAAATCACGCCGAATTTGTCTGCCGGATTGCGGGCTCGCAAAGAGGCAAGACAGTTTTCCCGGAAAGCTTTGCAATAAAGGGCGGGAGACATGGAGCTAACCAACAGCAAGAGAATCTTGCGTTCGGCCAGTTACGTCATGACCGAACTCACCGCTGATGAACATCATCGAGTAGAACAGGAGAGCGGTCGGGCCCTCGACAAGATTAACTTCATCCGGCGGATCGCGATGCTGCCGGAAAATGTGGCGAATGCTCGCAAAAACATGGCGAGACGAGGCCTCGGTCAGGGGGAGACGGAGTCTTGGCGCGATGGCATTGCCAAACTCAATACGATCGTTCAGACAATGGCCGATACCCGGAACGAGGCGGCGACCAACCTGACACTGGCGCCGCTCGCCGCCGCCGTTCCCGCGAGCCTGTTGTTGTATGTCGCAGCAACCATGGCCCAAGGGCCCAACGCCGGAAAACTGGATCTCCAGATTCAGGCTTTTCAGAAACGCCTGAAAACTGCGCCGGTCGGGCGCCTGCATTTGGAACGCATCGAAATGTACCCAGCCGGCATCCAGCGCGGCGAGCTGATGTTCACCGTTCCCCTGGCGCCGAAGGAGACGGTCACGATTTCCCATAAGGAATGGTCGATGTCCAGCGAGGAATACGAGCGCATCGTCCAGGATTATTTCGAGAGCTATAGTGAACGCGGGGTCGCCGAAAAGACCGACGTATCGATATCGACGGAGAACGAGTCGAAGCACGCCAGTGCTTTCAATTTCTCGTCTCACATTTCGGGCGGTTACGGACCGGTGTCGATGTCGATTTCGGTCGGCTTGAATCAGAGTTCCGAGAATCGGGAGGCCATGAAACAGAGCGCGCAGCGAACGCGCGAGGTGACGGAGAAGGCTTCAGCGCGAACGCGGCAGGAACACAAGGTTTCGGCCAAGTTGGAGACGAAACGGGAAGTCGAGGACAGCTCGTTTCGGACCATCACCAACCCCCATGACGACCGGGCGATCCGCGTCGACTACTACCGCTTGATGCGGAAATGGCGGACCGATCTCTTCCGCTATGGTTTGCGATTGACCTTCGACATTGCCATTCCCCATCCCGGCGCTCGTCTGTGGGCGCTTTATCGCCGTGTTCGTGAACTCGACGCTGACATCCGCAAGCCCTTTGCGTTCCCCTTGAAGCCCCACGATTTGACCGAGGCGAACTGGAAAGCGGAAGCCGCGAAATATGGTTCGGTGATCGACCCTCCACCCGAGAAGACGATACCGATTAGCATTTCACGATCGCTGCAGGATCCCAATGGAGGAATGGAGATCTTCGACTTCGTGGCTCCGGATGGGTACACGATGCAAACGAACTCCGTCACGTGCAACGGTCTCTGGACGGCGAACCACGACCCGAGCAGCCCCGTCTTACCGCCGTCCCAGCCGTTTCTCGTCTATCCGCCGAACACCACGATGACCTTCTTTCCCGACACCGAGAGCGTCCCAGGGATGATTGGCGGAAGCGTGAAGCTGGAATCGGCGGGCTTTGGGGGCGGTCGGCAGGCAAGCTGGTTCCTTTACTATCCGGCGGTCAATCGAATGGTTGTCCAGGTGCGAATGGACGCGATACGCACCGGCGCCATTCTGCTCGCGTGGCAGACCAAGAGTTGGACTACGCTGCGCGATACGGCATTCGCCGCTTGGCAGGAACAGATTGCCCGACAGCAGGCCGAACGTGATCGGCTGTGGATGGAACTGGCGGGCAAGGACACATTGACTCTGCGCCGCCTCGAACGCGAGGAATTGATTCGCGAGACTCTGTACTGGCTGATCGGCGCGGATTTCGATCCGACGCCCACCGACGTCGGAAAAGTGATGGAGAAGCTGGTCAGCATGGAGCAAAACCAACTACCCGACGATTGGCCGGGAGCCGATACGTTCCGCCAACTCACGAAAAACGAATGGGCGACGGCGGCGGGCTTCGGCGACTTCGTAAAATACATCCACCATGCCGTTGAATGGGAGAATCTGCTCTATTTCCTTTACCCCTATTTTTGGGGCTCGGACGACGTTGCCCGTGAAAAAATGCTGTTCGAGCACCCGGACCCCAATCACCGCGATTTCCTGCGCGCGGGCTATGCCCGCGTCGTCGTACCCATCCGGCCAGGCTTCGAGGAGACGTTTACGGAACTCCTGGAAACAGGCGTTTTTTCGGGTACCGGCAACTCGCCCTATATCTCCGTCGCAGAGGAAATAGCGGCGTTCGCCCGCACCAACTATGCCGGCGTGCCGCCGGCCAACCCGGAAACACATGCGCGGCCGCTTCTCTACCCCGAACAGCGCAAGACCTGGGACACCATGCAGGCGGTCATCAAGCTCATCGACGCCTATCACGACGCCAACAACGCCTATCCGGCCGATCTGTCGGTGCTGGCGGGGGCCCCGTTCAGGGACGCTTGGGGTACCGACTTGGTTTACCGGAACCCGGGCAGCGGCAACGACTACGACCTCCTTTCGCTCGGCGCGGACGGCACCGCGGGCGGAGAGGGCCTGGACGCCGATATTTCGGCCGCGGCCGGGGCATCGTTGGTCGCCAGTTGGTTCGACTATACGCCGACGAGCGGTATCGATATCGAAATCGACGCGAAGCTCGAAAACGTGGCGTAGGTCAGAGGTCGCCGCCGCTATGGCCGTGCGGATCACCACCTGTTTCGCGCCGGGAAAGACTCTCTCGAGGACCGAAGCCCAATACTTCGGTTCCGAGATCGCCGAGCCGGCGATCATTCGGGACTACCTCACCCTTACCCACGGCAGCGTGCTCGGCGAAAAGGAGCGGGATTGGTGGGACGAGGGGCCTTTGGAGAAGCGCATCGAGAACCATCTTGCCATCCTGGATCGGCGCCATCGCCTGAGCGCGGCCAAACGCGCCGCCCTGCGCTCCTCGCCGATCCCGGACATCCTTACCTTTCGAGGCATCGATCGGGAAAAGCTTAAAACTTCTGCCCTGTTTCAATCGGTTTCAAGCTTGACACGGATTCCGCGAGTGCCGGTGTTAATCGCCGAAAAGGGCAACCGTCACGAATTCTACGAGATCAAGCCGGCCAATTACAAAGGCCAGAGTGACGGCCGTGACAAGGTCGATGGTGTAAGAAAGTACTATTCCGACGCCGGTCTGCCCTACGTGGCTGGCACCACCTATCCCGACATCTTCTACAACCGTGGCATCGCCCACATCCCGCTCCTGATGCGAAGCAAGGCGCAACTCGATCAATGGCGGAGCGCGGTCAAGGTCGCCATGGTGAGGGAAGGGATCGGCCGGATCGAACTGTACCTCGAGGCCAGCCGCCATAGCGTAAGGAATGGCGGAAGAATGCCCCATGGGTTGCTGCTTTACAGGATCTGCGTCGCGATCGAAGTCGAAAAGGATCGGACCGATGCCGTGGCCGTTCGTATCGCCCGCGATCTCGTCCACGCGTGGATCATCTGCGCCACCGCAACCCAGCCGGAAGAGGTTCGAAACGCGGTGCGTCAGGCGTTCCTGGTGTTTGAACCGGCAGCGATTGCGCGAGGGAACGGCTTGGAGATCGAGCCGCAGGTGGCGCCCCTGCTCTATACACCGCGGTTTCCTCTGATCGAGTTGACGTTCGTCGAGATCCTGCCGCTCCTCCGATCGACCCAAACGGCGATGCGCGAGGCTTTGATCAGTCGCGGCATCGGCCTTCCGGGAGAGGAGTATCTTGTCTGCTGCGACGAGGCTTTTTTTTCACAGCTGGCAAGTGATGCACTGCCTTTGTTGAACTTGCTGACCGTGATCTCACGGACTCCGCTGCGCTGGTACGGGTATGCCAAGGACCGCGGCTCGCTGGGGGTGATGGACATGGTCATCGAGGTCAATACGTTTCTATCCCAAGCCAAGGCTTTTGGCCTGGACGCGTTCACCGATCTGGTGAAATGGGGCAACGAGAATCCGGGCAAACGGACGGTTGTCGTTCTCGTCATCCTGGTCGTCGCCGCAGCGACGATCTATTTTACGGCACCATTGATTGCGGCCGAACTGGGGTTCGGCGCCATTGCTGTCGAAACGGCAACTGAGATGGCGGTTACGACCGGGGCGCGAGTCGCGGTTACGGAGACCGTTCCGCAGCAGGTCGTGCGGGTAGCGATGCAACAAGAGATCATGGAAGAGGCTCTGCTTCAGGAGGCGGCGGAATCAGCGCTGCAACGCCAAGCGATGCAGCAGGCTGTGCGCGCGACCGTTCAAGGGACGGCGGTGCCACGCGGGGCGGCGGCGGCGAACGCCGCGCGACAGGCGCTGCTTTCGCAAGCGGGAACACCGCTCGGGCGGCAAGCGGCAGCGGAGCTTCTCAAGCGTGCCGGACCCGGCATAGCGGCGGGTAGTATCGGGATCCTGATTGGCGCTTCCGGCCGAGTAGCCTATGCCGCCGAAAAGAACATGACGACGGGCAGCGAAGCCAAGGGGCCGGCGATCGGCGTGCAGGTCGGACGCATGTTTCTTTTGCGCGCCGACGCCGTGCCGTCCCCGCCGCCTTGGCTGGCCGACATATCGACGGCGCAGCCAATCAAGCCCCAGATCGGCCATCAATTCGATGCCGCACGCTTCAGCAAGGAGGCGGCAGCCACGCTGACACCCAACGGACCGACGCAGGTGACCTGCCGGTATCTTGGGCGACTAAAGCTAAGTTGATCATATCGCACCGTGCTTCAGCCAATCGTTTCTCCCAGCCGCATGAGGCTTTTCGCATGGCGGCGATCGCGCTTCGCTTGATTTTCGATGGTGCGAAGGAGACGGTTGACGACGGATTCCAGGCGTCCGTTGTCCTGCAGCAGCGCGTCGAGGAAACGTTTCCGCTCTTCGAACGGAAGATCTTCGTTGTCGCGGAGAATTTCC